>NZ_CAQLEL010000122.1:0-39032 GCF_948826705.1 uncultured Ligilactobacillus sp. | reverse complement strand
TCTGATAAACTAAAAAACGTATCAACAACTTTATCTAAAGTCCAAAGGGCTCTATTTAATTGCCCCTTTACTAACCTTTTATCGATGGTAAATTTCATATTTTTATTTATCTTAGACATTGTCCTTTCAATATTTTCTTCCAACTTCTTTTCCAATTTTTCCCGAGCATCCCGGATTTTTTCCTCCCTATCATCAAAAATTTCAATCCCAAAGAATCCCAAGATACTGACTCCGGCACTTATAATTGCTGCGCCTACTCCAGCAGTGAAAAAACCTGCTATAGCTATACCTGCCGAAATTATTGTATTTGCCCATCTAAACATTCTTCCAAAGTCAGGAATATTTTCCATATCTAGTGATCTATCTTTCATGAATCTATGTGTAAATTTCAACTCTGCATTAATTTCACGCCTAATTTCATTTATTTGACTCCTACATTCATCACCTATTTCAATAAGCAATTGATGTGCCTTTTTATCTAACTCATATTCCTCATAAACTCGTTTCCATTCCTGACTAGCATTAGTATCATCGTAGTGTATTTCAGCAAAATCTGCTACTTCCTTTTTTAATTCATTCGTCATTCTTGTAGTAAATAAATCTATCTTTTTATGACTTGAATCTTTAAATTGCTTGATACTCTTCGAAAATTTTCTTCTTTTTGAAATTAAAGTTCTCCCCTGTTCGCCATTCATTGCACTTTGTTCAAGTAATGTTTTAGATACCTCTAACAGTTTATATGATGGTAGATCTAAGAAAGCTTTATTTTTATAAAAGGGTCCGTTTTTTATAACTTCACTTTCAATCAACTTTTCCACCCTATCAAACATTGATAATTCTTCAAGAAGTTCCTTATATTCTGCAAACTCAGGTTGCTGTGCTGCAAAAGCCGATTTTAAATGAACGTAGACAAACGGGATTCGTCTCCAATTTTGTCCATATTTTTTGCCGTATTCCCAAAATTGTTCCTTTATTTCGTTAAGTCTATCTAGACCCTCTATCATTTTAGAGCGTATGTCTCTTTTAAAGAGGCTCATATTAGTATTTATATCTAGATTTGCTCGTACATTCATCAGACAAATAACTGGTTTCCCTAATTCAATTATTTTTTTTAAACATTTTGCTTCAGCATCTTGAGGAGCATCATCACTTATCAAAAAAAGTACTAAATCGCTTTTTTCAGCAGCTTTATATGCTGTTTCCTCATCTACTTTCCCTTCAAATGCTGCAATTCCTGGTACATCTGTTATCTTCATGCCTGTATCTTTATATCTATATTCTCTTATATCCCGTGTAGTTCTTTGTGACCCTTTACCAATGCTTTTTCCATCCCCATGTGTTAAAATTTCCATCAAAGTTGATTTTCCTACCATTGTTCTTCCAAAAAGTGTAATAGAAAAAACGTTTTCTGATAAACTAAATATATCTTTTTGTAATTTATCTGGAATTAATTCAAACTCTCGCTTAATTTTATTAAGTTGTTCTTCTAGGTTTTTAGATACGTCATTATTTTTATAATTACTCTTCTCCAATTTTGAAATGTCTTTGTCTAATTCCTCCACTGATTTTTTAATTACATTTCTTAGCAGTTTAATTGATTTTTCAGCTTCAAGATGCCCATCTCTGCCGTAGCGTCTACTTTCTTTTAAAGCTGATTCCAATCTTGATTTAGAACTATAGCTACCTATCATTCCTATAACCTCACATCTACAAATAGTTATTAATATACTATGATTATATCCCAAAAATAGTTTTTTTATTTAACACTAAAAATAGCCCGATTCCCAAGAACCGAGCTAACTACGATCAATCAAACCAACCTGCTGGATCGCCTAAAATTTCGTACATATAGTTATAAACTTTCTCTGCCACTACATATATTTTTTGGAATATTTCATCTAGCATTTACATACCTACTTTCTTGATTTCCCGGCATCACTGCGTTTTTTACACCAACTACCGTCATTGTTGCACGCACGATTTTAACCAGTGATCCTAGTATATATGCATACCCAATGATTACTTCATATTATCCAATCTCATATAGACAATAGGTGTCACCAAATAAAAAACAGTTTACCTAACTCTATCTGCTTTAACGTATTTTTCAAATTTAATTCAGATACACATCTAATTCTTTTATAATTTTTTGCACATTATAACTGTCTATCTGTGTTCTTAAATCTTCTAAGCCAACATTTCTTTCATCATGAAATCTATAAGTTTCATTTTGATATGTAGTTATCCACACATATGGGACCTTTTTACAAACAACTCCATTTTTAGATTCAACATAATATCTTGACCAGTGAGAAAATTCATAGTATATTTTTGGCTTTTCATTGCTAAAAGCATCAGCTGCAGTCGAAAACATATCTAGTACAAAAAAGATTCCATCTAATATTTCGCTATCAGTTTCTATCTCACTGATTCCTCTAAGGCCTCCATCATCCTCACTCTTTACTTCATAAACAGCATATTCATATGATGATCCATACTCCTTTATATTAGACAACTTTACTCTTTTATTACCGATAGTTATAAACTTTTTCTTGTTAGTTTCTTTTACATTGACTTGTCTAGCTTGCTTTCCTTTATTACTAGTTGTAGGGCTAAAATAAACGAGGTCTCCCCTATCGATTGATTGCGAATTTATTAATTGTGAGATATGGAAGAAATAACTTTCACCATCTTCACCTGTAATAAAACCGTATCCCTTATTGTCAAAAAATTTGACCACTCTTCCTTCCATACTAATCACCTCTAGTACTATTAATAACTTTGCCTTTATTTTTCTACCGATCCTCATAAAACACAATTTTGACCTATTTTTTGCAATCTGCTACCAGTGTGCCTTTTTCACGGGCTTTACGTAAATTGTCCGAGACCCATTTTTGGGAATAACCGTACTTGCGCGCTAGTTCACGTGAATTGCGTCCGTTGTATTGCTCAGTGATCTTTGTCGCAGCGATCTTACGGTCATAGAGATGGCTTGGGATCACTAATTGCGAGCCTTTATAGTGATCATGGACCTTCAACATGCTTTCTAGACCGATCAAATTTTGTAATTCCTTATAAAATGAGTGCAATGCCTCAATATCGATTTCTTCTTTATCCATAATGATAAACTCCCTAGCATTAATACATCTCAAATTATATAAAATGCGTCTTGCAGTTGATATAGCGGTCTTCAACGTACTTATACATGTAGTTTTACATGAAAAAATACCTGACCAAATTTTTGAAATTCGATCAGGTATTTTCTTATCCAAACCAAACGCTCACCATTCCTAAGCCTTCAAAACCTTTTTGAAAAGATCTTCTGGTAAAAACCGTCAACTGGGAGACTATTTCTTCTTGGGCACGGGTGAATTTTGTCTTTTTAGCAAGTGACAGCCTTGAAAACTCTCTTTTCAGCGCCTCGATCGCTTCGAGCACCTCGGCATACTGGACTGAAAGTTTATCTGACGTATTTATTTTGTTATACGCATTTTGAACGGCTGCTTTAGCTGCTTGATGGTCTAGCAGATCATATAGTTCTGTGAGTAGCTCGTTGACTTTTTGAATGTTTTGCTTTTGTTTTGCCTCTTTCATCATATCCCCCCAGTCTAAATATTTACACGTAAATTCTACCATGCTAGATTTTTTATGTAAACGTTATCTTTTACCTAAATTAAGACAAAAAATACCCAACGCAAATTTTGCGTTAGGCATTTAATTACACTAGGACTGGTGCTTGAGATAATACGTTCTGACCTGTCCTTGTTGATTTAGTGTCAAAGTATTGCCTGAGATCGTCACTTCACCTAAAACAATGGCACGATCCATTACAAAAAATCTGTTTCCGCCCTCACTAACATTTTCAATAGTAAATGTTCCGTCACTGTGCATCATAGTTCCTGAGGGTCCAACTGTATTATGACTCATAGAAACCGAATCGGTGCCTTGAATGACAAAAAGCTCCTCTTCCCCATTTCCATTTGGATTTGTCGACCAAGTTGTATTCTTTCCAGCAACTATCCCCGTTGAAGCTGATGCTGAACTAGTTTCTTGGCTACTTGAAGATGCTGTTTCTACACTTGTGCTAGCAGCTTTTTCACGTTCTGATGAACTTTCCTCTATGGTCGGACTTTCTTTTTCACTAGAACTTTCCTTCTTTTTTTCCTTAGAAGAGCTAGTTTCTTTTTTGGAACTTGTCACTTGCTTGGCTGGGACACTTGCTGTTTGATTAGTAATAGCCTTGTACGTAAAGAATCCACCGCATAGTATAACTAAAGCTCCGACAACTAATAAAATATATAGCCATGGACCTTTTTTCTTACCCGTTAAAAAATTGTAGCCACAGTTTTGGCAAAATTGGGCTCCAGGAGCATTATTATTTCCACAATTTGGACATTGCATAATATTCTCTCCTAATCTGCTTCATAGATATTATCGCCATCATCATAGGAACTACTTTCGGTATTATCTTCTTTTGACTCGGGTTGATAGTGATAAGTCGTGATCTGACCTTGATTATTCAAAGTCAAAACATTGTCAACGATGCTGATCTCTCCCATACTAGCAGGCCCGCGTGCAATATAAAATTTCTCACCATTATTTTCGATACCTTTAATATCGTAAGTACCATCTTCTGGTATCTTGCTTCCGTTTGAGATCGTTACGGTCGTTGTACCGTTGATAGTTAAAACTGGTCCATCATCGCTGACCCAAGTTGTCGTTTGACCGTTAGCTACAACAGGCGTTGGCGCATTCTGATCAACTTCTTGCTCAGCTGATGGATCAATATCGGTATCATCAGAACTTGAATCTTCCTGGGCTGAACTATCATCTTCCTCTTCTTTAGGGGGATCTTTGACCGTTTCAGTTTTTAACTTAGTACTTGTTTTGTCTGGGCGTTGAGCTAGTGAGTTATGCACTAAAGTTACCGCACCAACTGCAAGTATGCTGAGTAACAAGCCAATAAACACACCTAAAACATATTTACCAGCATTATTCTTTTTAGGTGGGATCGGTTGAATGAAAGTTTGTTGTGATGCTAACAAACTTTGTCCACAATTTTCGCAAAATTGTGCGCCAGGTAAATTATCTTTTCCACAGTTTGGACATTGCATCTAACTTCACTTCCCTTCACGTACAAAGTAAGCCCATTCGCCATCTTGAACTGGAAAAGCTAAAACCGTTCGTTCAACACCATTTATCTTATGCTTTTTCAAGCGAAATGCTAACCAGTTACTAGCATCTTTATTTGCAAATACAATAAGTTTTGATGACTTATCCACAATTCTCAGTGATAGATCTATTTTTTGTAATTCTTTACTCGATTTCACTCTGTATGTGATCTTACTAGGTGTGATCTCAAATGATCGAAGATTCTTATCTAATACACCCTTTTTTGTTTCCTCAACAAATTTCCACTTACCAGTGACATCCTTAGGTTCGATCTTATCGTATTTCACATACTTAGGGTCATTGTTGATCACGCCAAAATGATATGCTAGACCCGTCCCAATTGCTGTAAAAAGCAAAAAACTAACAATAATGACTACTGGTAATTTCGAACGACTAGCTTTGGGCAAAATAAGCCCACATTGCTGACAATACTTCTCTCTAAGTGAATTTTGATATCCACAAGTTGGACAAATCATAGAAGCACCTCTACTTTCTTACGTAATATCCCCAGCTATCATCAGAACTGTTATAGACAGCAAGGACAACATGCTCAATTCCGTTGACTTTACGCTTTTCCAGACGTAATTCAACCATATTAGCTGTAAAAATATTATCGGTATCTGAAATGATCACTGTGTCTTCATCAGTCACAGTACTGTAACGTACAGCAATTTTTTCACCTGAATCCGTTGTGATCTCATCTTCACTGATTTTTATCTCTTCGGTCATCGTGTCTTTTTTGCTCTCGTCAACTAATCTCCAAGTCCCCACAATATCAGCTAATTCCAATTTATCAGCTGTCTTATACTCAGGATCATTACCGCCTAACATATATAAGCCACCAAAAATCAACACGACTACGGCTATACAGATCCCGATGATCGCTGGAACAGGCAAGCCATTTTTCTTAGGTGGGGCATACATTTGCAACTGCGCTCCGCAATTACTACAAAATGCAGAACCAGCAGGATTTTGTTGCCCACAGTTAGGACAATTTAACATCAATTCTCCCCCTAATTTTGAGGTGTATTTTGATCATCGTTTGGCTTTTGTGATGGTACTTGTTGTGGTTGTTGTTGATTCATATATTGTGGTTGTTGACCATAATTTTGTTGTTGGTATGGTTGTTGCATTTGGTTAGGTTGTTGATACGGTTGACTTTGGTATTGTGGATGATCGACCAATAATAAATAAATATTGTAAAATGGCACTAAAACTAACCATGGATTATTAGCAATGTAACGTGTTCTGCGTACTGCGGCAGCTAACAAGCTGATTCCGGAAGCACAGCAGAAAACATAAAAAATAATATAAAATAGATTCCCTAAAAGTAGCATAAGTTCGCTACCACTACTGAATGCCATAACCGCCAAAAAGTATACGACCATATACAAGGCCAATCCTACAATACATTGTCCTAAAGTTCCCCACCAATAAACTGCCTTCCGTGTTTCTGGCGTCTTAAAATCAAACGTATTTGCAGTCACATACTTTACACTATCCCAAAAGCCTAATTCAGGTTGTGCTCCCATTTGACCTGGGACAACATTTTTAAATTTTTTGATATCATTTGTAAATTGATTTACCCGTTGTTGATATTGTCCCGTTGGTGGTACTTGTTGTTGGTATGGTTGTTGCCCTGTTGGTGGCACTTGTTGTTGATACCCTTGTTGCATGTTTGGTTGTTGTGGTGCTTGTTGGTAGCTTTGAGGATTTGGTTGGACCGGTGGGGTTTGTGGCTGTTGGTTCACCGTTTGTCCTTGATTACTTGGTGCTACATTTTGGGTGGCACCACATTGGGGACAAAATTTCGCCCCTGCTTCTAACTGTTGACCACAGTTTGAACAAAATTTATTTTCCATAAAAAAAACACTCCCTATAACATTTATATACGGATAAATCCATATAAGCACATTATAGAAAAGGAATAGTGCAGTTTATATTGCACTATTACGTGTCTTTTTACTTGAAACTTTATCGCAAAATTTCGGTTGACAGTGCACAACTAACCTGCTATCCTAGTTCGTAGATCAAATCGAACGGAGGCGTCGCCATTGAAATTCTAAATTCTGCACAAAACAAGTTTAACAACTCTGGGAACAAACAGAGTCGGTTTCACTTGGGCAGAATTTAGGGTTCTAGGCTGATGCAAGATGACTCAGTCTGCCCTTGTGCAGGCTTTTTTTGTTCCTCAAAAATTGGAGGAATGCCTTTATGTCGAATATTTCGATCAAAAATCTTACTTTTGCTTATCCCGGTCAAGTAGCTCTTTTTGACAACGCCAATTTTGAACTGGATACTTCTTGGCGTTTAGGTCTTTTAGGGCGCAACGGTCGCGGTAAGACTACCTTATTCAAATTATTACAAAATAAACTTTCTTATACGGGTACGATCAATGTTTCCGTGCCCCTAGCGTATTTTCCACAACCTTTGGGCGATCAAACACAACTCGCGCTTTACTGTCTGCAAGAGACGGGGAACTTTTTAGAATGGGAACTAAAACGTGAGCTCAAGTTATTTGGGATCAGTGAAGACCTTTTGTGGCAACCATTTAACACACTTAGCGGTGGGGAACAGACAAAATTAATGTTATGTGCGCTCTTTTGCCAAGCTGACCACTTTTTCTTGCTCGATGAACCGACAAATCACCTCGACTTAGCGGGGCGTCAGGAATTAGTGGCTTACCTAAAACAGAAAAAACAGGGCTTTATCGTCACGAGCCATGACCGCACCTTCTTAGACCAAACGATCGACCATACCTTAGTCATTGAAAGAAGTCAATTGCACTTAGAAAATGGTGATCTTGCGTCATATGAAATACAAAAGAAACGCCGGGATAGCCATGATATCCAGCAAAATGAAAAAACACGCCACGAGCTAAAACGACTCAAGCAAGCTGCTTTGACCAAAGAAAATTGGGCATCGCAAGCAGAAAGACAAAAACAAAATAACTCGCACGCCGATAAAGGTTTTATCGGTCGCCGTGCTGCCAAAGTGATGAAACGTGCTACCGCTTTGAAGTCGCGAGCTGAAGAGCAGATCAAACAAAAAGAGACCCAACTAAAAAACCTCGAAGTCAGTGAACCCCTCAGCTTAAACTACCAACCGACCCACAAACAAGTTTTAGTAAAAGCCAAGGACTTCACGCTTGCTTACGAAAAACAGCTATTTTCGCCTTTGAATTTTGAGGTCAAAGCCGGTGAGATCGTAGTCCTAAAAGGTAATAACGGCAGTGGCAAATCCAGTCTCTTCCAAGCTCTTTTGAAAAGCTCAAAGGCAATTTCAAGTGGTGAATTGTCACTAAACACCAAAAATATCAGTGTCGTACGCCAAGATTTCAGTGCCAACCGCGGGACTCTCAAAGAGTTTGCGCAAAAACGTGACCTCGACTATACGCTCTTGTTGACGCTTTTGAAAAAACTAGGCTTTGAGCGCCACACCTTTGATGTTTTACTCGAAAATATGAGCTTAGGCCAACAAAAGAAGGTCGAATTAGCGGCTTCACTTGCTACCCCGGCTGAGTTGTATCTGTGGGACGAACCCCTAAACTACTTAGATACCTACAACCAAGACCAACTCTTGACTTTATTACAAGAAACCAAACCCGCACTGTTAGTGATCGAACACGATCAAAATTTCATCGATCAAATCGCTGATACGGTCGTTAAACTGGAAAAGATATTCAATTGAAATTAGGAACTGGATCATATCAAACCAGAAAAATCCCGCGAGACCTTATCGGGAAAGGGAAAATCAAACAAACTGGGCACTTTGTAAATCCAGAATATGAAATAAGTTAAAAAACTTCCTAGGCGCCAAGTCGTCTGGGAAGTTTTTTACTATATATCCAATTCAGTACCGATCTGTTTTGAAATCACCACACCTAGCGTCAACAAACCTAACAAAGTAGCACTACCTAACAGGACACCACCGATCCCAAAAAGAGAGATCAAGTAGGGAAACCCCAATAGTCCTAGCGGTTGCGTCGCATTCAACAGTGCATAGTAGCTATTTGAGACTGTCGCCACCGTCTTCTTATTTACCTTAGTCTGTAAAATGAGCTGGGTCGAAATATTATATAGTGGGATCGCAAAGCCTAATAAAACGATCCCACCATAGACTGACCAGCTTACTTTAGTTCCGATCAGACCAAAGGCTAACGGCACTAAGACTAAAGAAAAGATGATATATTCATGAGTCTTTAGCCAGACATCAACTATACGATAGAACAATGAGCCCAGTAAAAAGCCACTGACAAACAGCGTGTTGCATAGCCCTAGTAATTTCAGATCATGAAAAACATTATTGGCTAATTCGGCAAAATACACGCTTTGAGGTGCTAAAACGATATTAAAGATCAAAGCGATGTAAAAAATTGGAGCTAAATAGTGATTTTCTCTCAATAAGCATTTAACGACCTTAACTCCATTCCACAAACTAGCTGGGGGCTCACTTGGCGTTTCTACAGAAGGTTTGGTTTCAACTTTTAATGCAAAAAATAACACTAGACCTACTAAATACAGACTTAGGTCGATCACTAAAAAGACTCCAAAACTGACCAACCCCAGCGCTACCGTCACAACTGAACCAGAAAACAAGTTTGCACTCGTGACAGCTGTACTCAATGATGCATTTAATTTACTCAACTCAGAACGTTCAAAAAGTACCACCAAAAGTTTAGTCAAACATGGATAATAATAGCTACTAGCGACTTCATAAAAGATCGACCACATGACGAGCCACCAAAAGTGTTTGATCTCTAAAATAACACTACTTGTCATGATAAACATAAAAAGCGCTGTCCAACCCATCGAAAATAAAAGCGTTCGTTTCAGATCTTTAGACCGATCGACTTGCCCGCCAATGTAAGTTGCCAGTAGGACCCGTGGCACAAATAAGCAAAAAGAATACACCCCCACATAGTTAGCTGACACGAACCATTTAGTGATCAGTGTCAGCAATGCGATATTAGACATTCCCCCACCAAAACTCAAGATAAATTGCGTTAGTAAAATAATTCGGCGATCCATTAAGTACCCCCACCTTCCCCTTAGTGTTGCACTTAATTATAATTTTTCTCAACTAAATTACAACTCAACAAATATATCTAAAAAAACATCCCACCAGGCGGCAGGATGCTTTCTAAGACTTTAATTATTCACTTTTTCTTTTGTTGCTTCAACTTTTGGATCTTTGATCGTCAAAGTGATCTTGCCCTTCTTAGCCCCGACAGTGACCGTTGCGCCTGTAACGATCTTGCCCTCTAATAAAGCTTCACTCAAGCGATCCTCGATCTCATTTTGTAAAGCTCTTCTGATCGGACGAGCACCATACTCTGGATCAAAGCCAGCCTTAGCGACCACATCGATCGCAGCAGGCGTGATCTTTAGCGTCACATTGCGTTCAGCTACCCGTTTGATGATATCTTTTGCCATCAACTTCACGATCTGATGCAACTCATCTTTTTCAAGTGAATGGAAGATGACGATCTCATCGATCCGGTTCAAGAATTCAGGTCTAAAGCTCTTCTTGAGCGATTCTCTGATCTTAGCTGACATTGCAGCATAATCATCAATAACATTACCTGCACCAAACCCAACGGATTTTTCATCCCGCAAGGCAGTTGCCCCTAAGTTAGAAGTCATGATGATGATCGTGTTTCTAAAGTTGACTTTACGCCCCTTAGAATCAGTCAAGTACCCATCATCTAACACCTGTAACAAGATGTTGAACACATCTGGGTGGGCTTTTTCCACTTCGTCTAATAAGACGACTGAATATGGCTTATTGCGGACCTTTTCGGATAATTGTCCCCCTTCATCATAGCCGACATATCCTGGAGGAGCACCGACTAAACGACTGGTGGAGTATTTTTCCATGTATTCGCTCATATCCACACGGATCATCGCTTCTTCTGAGCCAAACATCGCTTCGGCTAAAGCCTTGGCTAATTCAGTCTTACCGACCCCAGTAGGCCCTAAGAACATAAATGAGCCGATCGGACGGGTCGGATCACTCAAACCACTGCGTGAACGGCGGATAGCTTTAGCGATCGAACTGATAGCTTCATCTTGTCCGACTACTCGTTGGTGTAAGATCTTTTCTAACCCGACCAAACGTTGACTTTCAGTCTTAGTCAATTGGGTGACAGGTACGCCTGTCCATTCTGAGACGACAGCTGCCACATCTTCTTGGGTCACTACAGCCTTAAACTCACCATTAGCCTCTTCTTTGGCTTGTTTAGCTGTGAGCTTTTCGACTTTTTCTTTTAATTTCAAAACTTCTTTGCGTAATTTAGCCGCATCATCGAAGTTTTCGTGTAAGATCTCTTCGTCATAGCTATCACTGACTTCTTTTAGCTTAGCTTTAACTTTAGATAACTTACTGCTCTTTTCAGCATTCATGATCCGCAACCGTGCTGCCGCTTCGTCCATCAGATCGATCGCCTTATCTGGCAAGAAGCGCTTCGTGATATAGCGCGAACTCAACTTGACGGCCGCATCTAAAGCATCATCGTCGATCTTGACTTTATGGTGCTTTTCATAGCGGGAACGGACACCTTTTAAGATCTCTAGGGTCGCTTGTTGATCAGGTTCATCGACCATTACTGTCGCAAAGCGCCGTTCTAAAGCAGGATCAGATTCAACGTATTTTTGATACTCATCTAATGTCGTCGCCCCGATGACTTGAACTTCGCCCCGCGCTAAGGCAGGTTTTAAGATATTAGAGGCATCGATCGCCCCTTCAGCCCCACCAGCGCCGATCAAAGTGTGCATCTCATCGATAAATAAGATCACATTGCCATCACGGTAGACTTCTTCTAAGATCTTCTTTAAGCGATCTTCGAATTCGCCCCGGTATTTGGTACCAGCCACAAGTGAACCCATATCAAGCATCATCAAGCGCTTCTTTGCCAAATTCTCAGGGACATCTCCGTTGACGATCGCTTGCGCTAAACCTTCTGCGACCGCTGTCTTACCCACACCAGGTTCACCTAGTAATACTGGGTTGTTTTTCGTCCGGCGACTTAAAACTTGGATCACACGCTTGACTTCACTTGCGCGCCCGATAACTGGATCGGTATCTTCATTTTGTGCGATCGCCGTCATATCCCGCGCTAAGCCATCTAATGTTTCTGTCTTAGAACGTTTTTGGGCTTCACTAGCTTGCTTAGCTAAACGTTGACGTTGGCGGTCAGTCATGCCCAATTGGCGCAATAATAACTGCCGTAAGCGCCGGGTATCGACTTGTAAACTGTACAAGATCCGTGAAGATAAAATATTTTCATCCTTTAATAGTGCCAATAATAAATGTTCGGTCCCGATCTTAGACGAACCCATCATCATCGCTTGGCGCAAGGCATCATTCAAGACGGCCTTGGATTTTGGTGAATATGGTAAATAACTATCTGGTGCTTGACGGCGCAAAGTCCCATACCCTGCGAGCCGCTCGATCTCTTCTTTGATATCGACACTACTTACGAGGTTTTGCCTTAAAACTTGGCCGGCAACACCATTTTCCTCCAAGACAAGGGCTAACAATAAATGTTCAGTCCCGATCGCTTGGTGCTTGAAGTAGTTAGCTTGTTCTTGTGCAAGTAACAAGACTTGGTTAGCACTCGGTGTGTAAGATGTTGAATCCATAAGATCCCCTTCTTTCTATTATTGATCAGCACAACGCAGACGGTTTAAAATGCGATTCAAGATCTTGGCACGGATCGCCTCTTCTAACTCATTATCGGATAGTGCTAGCGTGTTTTTCTCGATCGCAGTCGCTACTAAATGTGCCTCTTTATGTGTCAATAGCTCATTTTCATAGAGCGTTTGAATGATCTGAAATGCTTTGGTCTCGCTGATACTGGTCCCAACGTACTCGATCAATTCATCTAAAATATCCGGGTCGCTGATCAAATCGACCTTGGCGATCCGAATATACCCACCTCCGCCTCGCTTACTCTCGACTAAATAGCCATTTTGTAAAGTAAAACGCGTCTTGATCACATAATTGATCTGCGAAGGTACGCAGTCAAATTGGTCTGCGACTTCAGAACGTTTGATCTCAACTTGAGAAGCTTCAGCAAGAATACTCTTTAAATATCGTTCGATTATATCGGAAATATTGCGATTTTGCATAAAACTATCCTCAATCTGTTTGACTAACTTTGACTATAATTATAAACGTTATCCACCATGCTTGGCAATGAATTAGCGCTAATTTCTAGGGCTGATCGCTTAAAAATCCTCTTATTTATCTGCTGTAAAGATCACTGCCCACGCAACATGTTTAGCTGGACAAAAATAAACGAACTGATCGCCCGTTCCTTTAGCTTGATCAACTGAGATAGCTTGATCAGCATATTTAGCTGTTGGGCTAGTTGGATCTTTTTCCCATTTAGCATACTGTGTCTTAGTCCCTGCAAAGCTTTTTTCCTTGGTATACCCTCTTTGCTCGTAGGGTGCCAACAGATCAGCTGTGATCTGTTTTAGCTCTCCTTTAGTGTAACGCTTGGCAAAACTGCTTTGACTAGTTGTTGTTGAGCTCTCTTTAGTCAAGCTCGCTTTTTTAGTAGGTCTGACCGATAACTTGACGCTGTTTTTGCCCCACGTCACGTGATAGCTACACCCGCTGACACCTAGAACAAAAGCTCCGATCATAAAAAGACAAAGCGCGCGTTTCATTTAACTTCCCCCCGTAAATAAAAAGAGCCGTCCTGCATAGGTACGACTCTAACTAGTAATTGATCGGGATGACAGGATTTGAACCTGCGACCCCCACGTCCCGAACGTGGTGCTCTACCAAACTGAGCTACATCCCGAGAACAATTACTATTATAATACTAGTTTGTTAAATGTAAAAGGAAAATCTTATTTTTCTTCTGGATACACTAGACCCCAATCTCTTCTAAGCTCAGTCATGATCTGCATCACATCAGTCGTATAATCTAAGTGCATCACGTTTTTGCCCCCAGCGACGGCTTGTTCCATATCGGTCACTTCATAGAACAAGGCATCCTTAGTTGCTCCACTTTCGATCACTTCTTTACCACCATCAGCTGTATAAGTGATCGTCGCTTTTTGCCCCCGAGGATACTCGTAGATCTCGATATAGCCCTTATCAAAAGCGACCATCCCTCGCTTTGGTTGCTTAGCATGCAATGTCAAAGCAAGCGTCGCCATTTCCCCAGCTTTATTTTGCAGTAAAATACCGGCCTGTTCGTCAACACCGCTTGGGGCTAATTTGACTTGAGAAACGACTTTATCTGGTTTTTGGGACATGAACCAACGCGCAAAAGATAAAGCGTAGACACCGATATCTAGCAAAGCGCCCCCTGCTAATTTTTTAGAAAAGAAACGATTTGTCATATCGTAATCTTTATAGCTTCCAAAGTTCAACTGTAGCATGCGCAATTCACCCAAACACTTGCTTGCGATCACTTTTTCTAATTCCTTGTAGAGTGGCATGTGATAAAGCGTCATCGCTTCAGCTAAGACCACGTTGTTTTTGGCTGCTAAGTGCTTGGCTTTTTCTAATTCAGTTGCATTTAGCGTGATCGATTTTTCACAGAGCACATGCTTACCGGCCTTGAGCGCTTTATTTAAATACTTGATATGCGTATTATGTGGCGTCGAAATGTAAATAATATCGACGTTGGGATCTTGAAAGATATCTTCGATCTGATCATAGACTTTAGTGACTCCATATTTTTTGGCAAAATCAACTGCCTTGCTGTGCGTCCGGTTCGCAACACCATATAATGTGCGTCCGTGTGCTTGCATAGCCTGCGCTAATTCATTTGCGATCACGCCACAACCTAAAGTTGCCCAATTATAATTTTTCAAAAAAACCCCTCCAAACTAACATTTCTACCTCGATCTTAGCAAAAACTTTTCGCCAAGACAAAGAACATGAATTATCGGTGTAATCGTTTTATCATAATATTAAAGGAAGGTGATCACTATGACAAACACTTGGCTTTATAAGCAATTATTTACCAATTGGAAGAAATTTGAAGTTACCTATGTCAGCATTTTGATCTTGATCCAACTAGCCGTATTTTGGATCGTCCCTGACAGCTTGATCGGCATGATCTCAGGAGTCACAGGCACTTTATCACTTGTTTATGGGATGAAAGGGCGCAAGATCGCTTTTATCTTTGGGACGATCCAGTGTCTAGCTATGACTTACATCGCTTGGATCAGTCATGCCTATGGTTCATTTGCGATGGATATCTTCTATGTCATCTCGCAACCCATCGGCTGGTTCATGTGGGGCCATGACCAAGCAACGCATCGTTTTTCGCCTGACAGTCGCAAAAAACTTTTTGTCGGTGCCTTTATCGCTTGGCTTATCGGCTGGTGGATCTTAGCTTTGTTGCACGGACAACTGCCGTATTTTGATTCGATCAATTTTGTCATCAGTTTCATCGCTCAACTGCTCTACATCTTGAAATACCAAGAAAACTGGTCGCTTTGGATCGTGGTCAATATCGCCAATATCCTCTACTGGTCGATCCTAAGCATCCAAGTCATGACCGGTGCTACTGACATTGGCTCTTTAGGTGCCTATCTCTCCCAAGTTGCCTTGCAAGCAGCCCTACTCTTTAACTCGATCTATGCAACTAAAGTCTGGGCTAGTGGTGAAGCCGACAATGAAGGTGGAACTAAGTCGTAAATTATATAAATAAATCAACATTTACTCTTTACTACTCACTTTAAGTAAGTTAACATAGATCGTACTTACTAAAAATAAGAAAGAGTAGTAACTAACTATGGAATTCAAAGATGCCCTTAATTATCGTCGTTCGATCCGTGATTTTAGCGATCGTCTTCTTACAAAAGAGACTATCAAAGAGATCATCGCTGATGCCCGTCGCGCTCCGTCATGGGTCAATTCACAACCTTGGGAAGTTTATGTAGCAACAGGAAAGACTTTGGAAACGATCAAAGAGTTACACCTTGAATTATCTCAGCGTGGACTTCCTGGAAATTCTGACTTACCTTTTATGCATCGCGATAAGATGAGTCTTTTAGCACGCCAAAATGCTGGTGTTTGGAGCCAAGCTTTACAAACATTCTTAGGGACTGACGCTGAACAAATGGGGAGATCACAGATCACATTGTTCAATGCCCCAGCTCTTGTCTATCTGACCCTGCCTAAGAATACTTCCGAGTGGTCGATCTATGACCTAGGGGCTTTCGGACAAACACTGATGCTAGCTGCTGCTGACCGAAAAGTCGATTCAATTCCAGCTTGGGAGATCGTTAAGTATCCAAGTATCGTTAAAAATATTATGCAGATTCCAGATGATAAACAACTTATAATAGGGATCGCGCTAGGTTACCGCAATCAATCAACAAAGATCAACGGTTTTTATACTGAGCGCAGTGAAGTTGATAAGTTTTTAACTTTCAAAGACTAAACTATAGTGCATAGTACAAAGAGAGCCTACCACGATGCGGATGGTAGGCTCTCTTTGTATCGTCTCACACTCTTTAGTTCAAATTATCTAAATACTGTTCGCCCCAATCGCATAATGCTACTACGATCGGAACTATACTATTCCCTAACTCAGTCAACGAATACTCTGTTTTAGGAGGAACGACTGGATAAACTACTCGACTGATGATCCCATCACTTTCAAGTTCTTTTAATTGGCGTGTCAACATCCTCGGAGTCGCCTTGGGGATCAAACGTTGTAACTCACTGTATCTAAGGGTCTTATCGATCAACTCATACACAATGATCGCTTTATATTTGCCCCCAATGATCTGCATCGTTGCCTCAACTGGACAGTTAAATGTTGTTGCTTTTTCTAGATCCATCAATAAAACCTCACTATCATTTTTGATACTAAATAACATAAATCATAGTTTTAGACAAAAAAGTGCATTCTAGTCACCAAAATTCTTTCATGCTATATTCATATTGTACATGACTATGTGCCTATAAACTCAAAAATACTATCAAAATGATCATGAGGTGAGAAAATGAAAATCTTTGTTGCTGGTGGTTCAGGCCGAGTTGCCACAGAATTAATTAAGAATCTAGTAGCTGCTGGACATCAAGTTATTGCTGGGGCACGTTCTCCTCAAAAAATCGTCACACTTTCCGGTGTTACTCCAGTCAAACTTGATCTAGCTGTCGCTACTCCTGAAGAAATCGCTGAACTTATGGGGGCTGCGACTAGTGTATACTTTGTTGCCGGTTCACGTGGTCAAGCCCTACTACAAGTTGATGCCTTTGGAGCAGTTAAAGTGATGCAAGCTGCCCAAGCTAAAAATATCCAACGCTTCATTCTGTTAAGCTCGATCTATGCACTCCAACCAAAAAATTGGCACCAAGAAGGATTACGTGAGATCATGGATTACAATGTCGCTAAATTCTTTGCTGACACTTACCTGATCAACAATACCAACTTGAATTATACTATCCTTCAACCGACTAGACTAGTTGAAGGACCTGCAACAGGCAAGATCAACGTCACAGATGCCAAGATCGCTACCAATACGATCGCAGATGTCGCAACTGTTTTAGCTGATCTTTTGAAATACGATAATACTGGTAAAAAAGTAATCATGATGCAAAATGGTGACACTCCTATCGCAAAGGCACTAGCTGAAATTTAACGATATACATAACAGGGATAACTGTAAGGTTATCCCTGTTATGTATGTAATGTTGATTATAGCTTGCTTAGCCCCTCTTTGACAAATTGTTGAATGTCCGAATTATAGTAATCACCCAAAGGTAATTTTTCATGTTGATTTTTAACGATCACAGTCGCTACGCTTTGGAACTTAAGATCAGTTTTCAAAGAGATACATCCCCCCTGACCTCAATTATCTTTTCTTTTGAAAACAATGTTTTAATTCTGTTTTAACAGCTGACTGTCGTTGAGTTGCGCTTTCTTTTAATACCACTAAGCTTTCAGTAAAATTCTGATCCCGACTACCTAATTCGCCTTTTTGCAACTCTTTAGTCCCCACATCAAGCGCTCTAACTCAGAAGGCCTAAAATTTACCCACAGCTTTTTTTGATAAGTTCTTCCATGATCTGATTTTTCGGTATAGGTTTAACTACCATCCCGCTGCAGTCCTATCTTTATCGACCATAGTAACTTTGATATCTCCCATAAAGCCGACTTGATGATATTTTTTGTTAATTCTTTTTGTAACGGTATGATCAGCGAATTTTTTGACGTAAGAACATATATTTCCCTAGTTGGCCCCCAGCAATGCCAACGATAAATATGATGACCCAACATAGCAGTAATTTAACTACCTTACCTCATCTTTCATCGCACTCATCCTTTTTCATATCTAGGACCCTTTTCTTAAAAATTGAACTTATCTTACTCAAATAAAAAACCACCCTAAAACAGAGTGGTCACTATTATTCTAATATACTGCCCCTTCATAGAAGTTGTAGTATGGTTTATTAAAATCAAACTCGGCTAACTCGGAGACTTTGATGACTGTATCAGCAACACCAAAACTCATCAAGTTGATCGGCTTACCATAATCTTCATCTGGGATCACCAACACGATATATTTGCCTAACCCCTTGGCTAAGCCTAACTCGACCCCACAGCCGATATCTTCTTCATCTGGTAGATAAGTACATAAGAAGATGTCTGAACTCTTGATCCCGACACAGTCCCCGTTGAACGTTGCCGTTTGCCATTCTTTATCTTCTAGTAATTCAGGATGTTCATCCACGCGTAAACCTTTATATTGATGCGCCAAGGGAACATAACTGTCAGCATCATTTATCGTCTTGTTTTCCTTGATCGCTTTCATTACTTGTTCGTAAGCTGCGTTTTGCTTTGGGGTAAACCACCCAGCTGCAAAATATACTGTCTTTGTCATCCGCATTCGCCATCCTTTTAAAAATATGCACCTTTTATTATGAACTTTCTAGCTAAATATAACAAATTGTGCACTAATTTCCATAGCGTTCATACGCACATTCGACTTGGTAACCTTGGCTTTTTGCCTCTGTAAGCGTCATTGCCGTCCCACCACCATGGCGTTGTAGACCACGACAATTGGGATCTAAG
This sequence comes from uncultured Ligilactobacillus sp., assembly GCF_948826705.1. Lineage (NCBI taxonomy): Bacteria > Bacillati > Bacillota > Bacilli > Lactobacillales > Lactobacillaceae > Ligilactobacillus > uncultured Ligilactobacillus sp. Next base: position 19,801 of record NZ_CAQLEL010000122.1, on the reverse strand, counting down.
TGATAGCGACCAGGAATGTCAGCATTAACATAGACCGTTTGGGTATTTTGCACTGGATCTGGCGCTTGATAAGCATAAGTCACTGGTTCTTCAACTTGTTCAGGGCATGGATCGATCACTTCACTTGAACTCGCCACTACACTTGAAGTTTCACTAGCTGAACTTTGGGTTGCTGTAGTCGTTGCAACACTTGAACTACTTACAAAACTAGCACTACTACTTAAGCTAGTTTCACTTGAACTTTCAGAAGTCGAACTCATCGAACTTGTAGAGCTTGAACTAGCGACCTTATGCTCCCTTTTTTGTGGATATTTATGGTGAGTCTGTCCTAACGCACTCAACTCAGAGATCCCAAAAACTAATAGTGCGATAAAAGTAAGCACCACTACTAGCCCTACAAAGACTTTTTTATTACTTTTCTTCACTGTCAAACCTCACTTTTAATAGTCATCATCTAAGCTGTCATAATACAGCTCTGTATTTCCAACATCATCAGTGGTATCAGTCAAGGTCACCACACTATAAAATAGCATAGTTCCGACCAAGCCCACACATAGTACGATCACAGGGACCAAACCTTTGATACTATAGATTTTTTTACCAAATGAGCTCTGGCTTTCTTGCCGATAGCGATTATTTTCCATGACTGCTGGTTGGCACATAAATACTAATAAAATAATATTTCCAAATGGGATAAATTTTAACAAGATCCACGCTCCATCCATTCCGATATCATGTAAACGGCGAATAGCAGCTGAGAGCCCCATCAAAAATAATGAAATAATTCCTGTTATACTAATAAAAAGCACCATATACACAAGCGCTTGAATGGTATAATACTGCGTTATCCGACTAGCTAAACTGATACAAAAAACAAGCCCGATAACAATAGGGACCGTTAATAAAGCTAAACCTAAGATGCCATACCAATAATCAGCTCGACTCATACATTTACCATAACGAAAAATATCTTTAAACATCAATTTAGTTGAATTTACTAAGTTCGCCGGTGTTTGAGAATTTGAAGTTATCTCAAATTTTTTAACTGCTGTATCAGCTGTTGTAGCTTGTTCAAGCGTGACCAACTCTTGCCCACACTTGATACAAAATTTACTGTCATCGAGATTTTTTGTCCCGCACAATCTACAAAACACGTTATCTCATCCTTTATAAAAAAAGCATCTTATATAAGTAATATAAATAAATATCTTATCATAAAATTAAATTTATTCAAACTTTCTTAAATAAAAAGCATGATATTGGATCATGCTTTGATATCGCATATATTCTCACTAACTTTTGTCCCGTCCATAAAATAAAGCTAATACTAAAAAACAAAACAAAAAAGTCTGCTCCTAGACAGAAACAGACTTTTACTAGATCAAAATTTTATTCAACAGTCACACTCTTAGCCAAGTTACGTGGCTTATCCACATCGTAACCACGTTGTAAACTTACATAGTAAGCCAACAATTGTGTCGGTACGACTGAAACAAGTGGTGATAACAATGGATCAACTTCTGGTAAGATGATCTGATCACCTTCAGTGGCTACATCACGGCTGGAGATGAATAAGACATTTGCACCGCGCGCGATAACTTCTTGCGCATTGCTGCGTGTATGAGCAGCTGTCTTAGGATCAGTGATGATCGCTACGACTGGTGTACCTTCTTCGATCAAAGCGATCGTGCCGTGCTTTAATTCACCTGAAGCAAATCCTTCAGTTTGAACATAAGAAACTTCTTTTAGCTTCAAAGCAGCTTCTTGGGCTAACGCATAGTCAACACCACGACCGATATAAAATGCATTGCGTGTCGTCGCAAACATATCTTGGGCGATCTTTTCAATGTCACCTTTTTCATCAACTAATTCTTGCATCCCGTTAGCAACTTTTGTCAGTTCACCTGCAACGTCAAAGTCCTTAGCAGCCTTGATGTTCTTGGCTTCACCATAAGCTTTGACTAAAATAGCTTCTAAAGCGATCTGAGCGGTGTAAGCTTTAGTTGAAGCAACCGCGATCTCAGGACCAGCGTGTAACAACAAAGTATAAGTTGCTTCACGTGAAAGCGTTGAGTTAGCCACGTTTGTGATCGTCAAACTTGGGTAACCCCATTCATTAACTTGAGTCAACACTTGGCGACTATCAGCTGTTTCCCCACTTTGCGTCAAGAAGATGAAGAATGGCTTTTCAGACAACAACGGTGGATTATAAGCAAATTCAGAAGCCACATGAACTTCAGTTGGAATATGAGCTAATTTTTCAAATAACTCTTTACCTACTAAACCAGCATGGTAACTTGTCCCAGCAGCTACGATGTATAAACGATCTGCCTTGGATAAAGCATCCAATAATTCTTGATCGATCTTAACTGAGCCGTCTTCATTGAAGTATTCTTGGATCAAAGTGCGCATCACACCTGGTTGTTCATCGATCTCTTTTAACATGTAATATGGATAGGCACCTTTTTTAGCGGCTTGTGGATCCATATCGATATGGAATGGTTCGCGTTCTACGGCATCGCCAGCTGGATCCATGATCGAGATCTTATCTGGTTCGACTACCACGACTTCACCATCCATCAATTCGATGAAATCATGCGTTTGTTCAAGCATTGCTGTGGCATCAGAACAAACAACGTTGAAGCCATCCCCCACACCAAGTAACAATGGACTCTTGTTTTTAGCTACAAATAGCTTGCTTGGTTGTTCTTTATCCATCAATAAGAATGCATAAGATGAGCTTTCATCAACTAAGCCCAAGACCTTGCGGAAAGCAGCTAAAGTATCCATCCCTTCATCGGCAAACTTACCGATCAATTGCACGATGATCTCGGTATCTGTATCACTCTTTAATTCAACATCTACCAAGTATTCATCCCGCAATTGGCTAAAGTTGCCGATCACACCGTTATGAACTAAGAAGAAACGTCCATCAGCTGAAACATGAGGATGGGCATTTTTAACACTTGGGACTCCGTGTGTTGCCCAACGTGTATGTCCGATCCCAGTCGATCCCTTGACTTCTGGTCCGACTAAAGCACGTAGATCAGCGATCCGGCCTTTTTCCTTAACTAAAAATCCATCACCTTGTTGGTCATTTACATAGATACCGGCTGAGTCATAGCCACGGTATTCCAATTGTTGTAATCCATCTAATAAAATATCTGTTGCATTTTCATTGCCAGTTACGCCAACGATACCACACATAATTCAATACCTCACATTTTAAAATTGGTATATACCTTAATTGTTAATTTCAAATCTTATAGAAGTTAGTTACATCAAGTAACAAAACTAAATATAGCGCAACAAAATTCTTCTGTCAACTAATATCTATTTAAATTGGTATACCAGATTTTATTTCTTTTAAGAAACGTTTAGCCAGCTCACTTTGAAGTGCTTTTTGATCTCCTTGTTCAAATAAAGCCAAGGTGTCATCATTCATTATGACCATACTGCTGATCGTTCCCAAAGCATCTTGCTCGATCTGAGACATGTTTTCTGGTGCCAATAAAACTAACATGCGCTTAACGGTGATCAGGCATTGATCCATCGCTTGCATCGTGATCGGCTCAATCAGCTCGAAAATCGCAAAATGGCAACGTTTGATCGCAAAACTAGTCGTATGCAACAAGGCTAACGAACTATCAGGCAGACCGATCGGGGCTAAGCGTTCTCTTTTTTCTAAAGCAGTTACCACCTCTGCTTCATTCAAAATAATATTGTTACCGATCTCACCTACGAGCTTTTCAATGGTCTGTTGCAGATCAAGTCCAGCATTATCAACTTTTTTGACCTGTAGCTCATTGACTAATTCTGTGCAAAAAAAGGCTGTCGCTGCGATAAAGCTCAAAGTTTGAGGTAATTTACCGTTGAACTGCTTATTTTTTCTAGTTGCTACTTTAGCAAAATATTTACGCTGGTAATCTTTGATGTAGGTCTTTAATCGCATAAGTTCTTCTTTGGTCAATAATGGACTAACGATCTGGTATTCGCGTGGAAATCCCGGTAGGCGTAACGTCGACAACACAATATCATATTCTGCTAGATCGATCTCATTTAGTTCTTGGATCCGTGCAAGATTGAAATGCTTGACTTGCGGAAGATCTTTTTTCAAACGTTGCTTCAAAAGCGAAGACGTCCCGATCCCGTTTTCACAAACGATCAACACCGCTAACTTATCTGAGCGCTTAGTTTCTACATATTGACTAGCAAAATATAACAAGATCAGTTGTAATTCAGTCTCACTGATCGCTTGTTCAAAAAAGATCTCCTTTAGCGTTATCACATGGCGGCTTAGCTTTTTAAAAAAGACTAGATCACGTGAAAAATCAAATTTCATCTCCTGTGATACTAATGCGATCAGTGCTTTTACTTTGAGGGAGACTGCTAATTCATATTCATCAGTATAGGTAAAACTTTTGGCGTTTTGATCACCTTTTTTCAATTGATATGCTAAATAAATGAGCTCATTTTGTTCAAGATCCTCATCTACTTTACTCAAAAAAGCATATACTAAGGCTTGATAACGCAAGAGTTGCCCTTTTAGCTCTACTTTTACGGGATGCTTTTTACTTCGCACCAAACAGATCGCAAAAAGAAGAACTAATTGCAATACTTGGTAATCCGAAGTGATCTTTAATTTTGGCAAAACCTTTTGTTCCAAGCCCCGATAACATTGTTGCAATAGCTTTTTAGGCAATAATCGTAAGAAAAAGTCTGGTGTGATCGTTGTTTTATCATCTAAATAAGCAAAAAATTGATAATCATTGAGTTCATTCAACATGATCTCACTTAAAAACTGACGCCGCTTGAGTTCAGTCGTCTCTAGCCAAACACCCACACCTTTTTGGCGTTGTAATTTGATCGCAAAACTAGCAAAAGCTTCCTCTAACCCACCTAGATCACGTTGGATCGTAGCTTCACTGACGTCCAATTCCAGAGCTAAACTGATGATCTTTTGTGGTTCATCGGCTAATAACAGTAATGCTGCCAAAGCGTTTTGGCGACTCTTTGGCTTAAGTGGTTCAACTAATTTTGCTTGCATCCCCAACATCATTTGTAATTGCTTCAAAGCTACATTTTCACCCACTAAAACATAGCGTCCTTGTTCATTTTGTAAATTTAGCCCGAGATGTTGCAAATACAAACTCAATTCATTAAATTCCCGGTATAGCGTCCGCCGACTGACTTTAGTGATCTTACTCAACTGTGAAAGTGCGATCCCCTCGGGAACATTTTTCACCAATTCTGTCAAGATCACTTCCTGGCGTTTGGTCAATCTTACCACGCCTTTTCACCTTGCTTTCTCATCGTCCTACCCTCCAGTATAACCTTTAATTTTTTATATTTAAAATATTAGGTAGTAACACAAAACTACCACCCCAAACTCAGGGTAGTAGCCAGCAAAGTTATCGTTCACACTGCGCTTCTAATTCCGCCAACAGTGCAGCATCTTTTTGTTTATCTAACCCAGTTGTTTGGTAGATCACCTCGATCAAAGGTAAAGTCGTCAACATTTCTTTTATCTGTTGGCTTTCTTGATCGGCTGGATCATTGAAGCGATAAATATCACTTACTGTTTTTAAAAGTGCTTGGTAGCTCAAATTGTGTGCCTTAGCTTCTCTGATCGGGCGAATAAAGCGTTCATCATAGCCTAACTTGCGGATCGGTGTCCGCCCGACACGCGTGATCTCATCTGAAAGTTCAGGATTTTCAAAACGTTCGATGATCTTTTGTTGATAAGCTTCCAGTTCAGAGCGTTCAAAATCCCATTTAGCTAACAATAATTCACGGGTCTCAGCTAGTACAGCCTTAACTTGGTCTAATACCCTTTTATCTTTTATCGCTTCACCGATCGTGTCATATCCGTAAACTTGCCCGGTGTACGCTACCGTTGCATGTCCCGTATTGACCGAGAACAATTTGCGTTCGATATACGGTTCAAGCTTTTTTGCATAGTGGACTTCTTTTAGCTTTAAAGCTGGATCTTTTAGTTGACTTTCATCAATGACCCATTCTTTAAAAGGTTCAACGACCACGAATAACGGATCTGCGTGACTTTGTTGCGGGACGATCCGATCGACCGCTGCATTTGGAAAACCGATATATTCATCCGCAAAAGCTTTAGTTGCTTCGTCTAAGTGCTTATAGACCTCGTTTTTTAGAAATTGCGAACCACCGATCATATTTTCACAAGCGATCACATCAATTTTTTGATAATTATCAGTTTCTTTTCTGAGTTTGATCCCAGCTGCGATCAATGAAGCGATCAAAGGTAAGATCTTAGGTCCGATCGCTGTAGTTACGATATCTGCTTTTGCAAAAGCTTGAGCTACTTTGGCTGGTTCTTTAGCATTATTTATCCCATTGACCCCAGTAACTTTAATTTGTTTTTTAGTTGGTTCTGCTAATTGGATAAGATATTCATGTTTTTCATTCAAAGCTGTGATCACTTTTTCATTTACATCAACAAAGGTGATCTCAAAACCATTTTTCGCTAATACTTCACCGATGAAACCACGTCCAATATTTCCTGCGCCAAAATGTAATGCTTTCATTATTATCCAACCTCTTTCAATAAATTAATGATCTCTTCTTTAGTTGTAGCATCCGCCAATTTTGCTACATTAGAAACATCGCTACAATATAAGGCGATCTGCGATAATAGCTCTAAATGCTCATTGTTTGACCCAGCGATCCCAAATACTACCGTTACTAGATTTTCCACTTGCTCGTCATTGCTAAAATCCACTCCTAAAGGTACCTGGACCACCGAGATCCCTGTCTTTTTGATGAAACTCTTCCCCTCATCTGTACCATGAGGGATCGCGATAAAATTACCCATATAAGTCGAAACATCTTCATTTCTTTTGATCATTGAATCGATATAACGCTTATCAACACAGCCTTCTTTTACCAATAATTCGCCCGCTAAGCGGATCGCTTCTTTTTTGGTCGCTGGTGCTTGATCTAACAAGATCATATTTTCTTTTAATTCCATCTCTAAAACCTCCTAAGCTAAACCGATAATGATCTGAGCTAATTTTTCATCAGTCAACAGGTCAGAAACTGCGAGGACTTGAACATTGGTATAACGGATATCTAAGTTCTTCTTTGCTTCCTTGGTGACGATCACCAAATGCTCTGGACTATCTACCAACTCATCTAAGCGAACTGCTTTGACTGGTACTTTTTTACCCGCTTTATGCAAGCTATCTTTGAAAAGACTGACTGCCATCGTTGATGTTCCAACATTTTGATCATGTCTAATGAAGTTGACCTCTTTGACATTAGAAAGTTCAAGTTCTGAACCAGTGGCTTTAGGCACAGCTCTTGTCTCTTCATTGATCAATGTCTCAGTTTTTAAGCGAGCAATGATCTCATCATAGCGAGGACTGTTCAAGAAATTACCTACTTGAACATGTACAGCACTTGGCGTTTTTTGGGCTGCTCGTTCAGCTAATTCCTCTTGAGTTACGACTAGTAGATCAGGTTCATCTTGTAAGCGACTAACTGCAGTATTTGTGACTGAAACATCTGTAATACCAGCTTTTTTGACCTTATCTCGCAGTAAGGAAGCCCCCATCGCAGAAGAGCCCATCCCAGCATCACAAGCAAAAATGATCTTTTTGATCCCAGAAAAATCAGCTGGTGTCAGTTTAGCTGTTGCTTTTTTCCCTTTTGACTCCGCTTTTATTTGTGCCATCTCTTGTTGCTTAGCTTCAAATTCATCAGAAGTAGAGCGGTCATGTTTCAAAATAATAGCTGCAATGATAAAGGACACCACAGCACCTGCAGCTACACCAGCTAGCACACCAAGATAGCTATCTTTTGGTGTCATCGCTAGGATCGCAATGATCGAACCTGGAGAAGCAGCGGCTTTAAGACCAGCACCAAACATTTGGAAAGTAAATGTACCTGTCACCCCACCGGCGATCACGGCCAAAAACATTGCTGGCTTCATTAAGATATATGGGAAGTAAACTTCATGGATCCCACCGATAAACTGGATGAAAGCTGCCCCTGGAGCTGAACCCTTAGCATTACCCTTACCAAAGAATGTAAAGGCCAACAAGACACCTAACCCAGGGCCAGGGTTAGATTCAAGTAAGAATAAAACAGATTTACCAGCACTTGCAGCTTGTTGGATCCCCAATGGAACTAAGATCCCGTTACCGATCGCATTATTTAGGAATAAAACTTTAGCTGGTTCGATAAAAATATTAGCTAAGGGCAATAAATGAACTGAAATGATCCAGTCAACGCCTTCACCCATCAGCATACTGCCGGCATTAACGATCGGATTAACTACATAGACCCCAACGATCGCTAGAACCATCCCCATGATCCCACTAGTAAAGTTGTTATAGATCATTTCCATTCCCGAACGCACTTTATCTTGGAAGATACTGTCTAATTTTTTGATACACCATCCACCAAGCGGTCCCATGATCATCGCTCCAAGAAACATCGGAACTTGTGAGCCAACAACGACCCCGATCGTAGCGATCGCACCAACGACCGCACCACGTTCTTCATAGACCATCCGTCCCCCAACATAACCGATCAAGAGGGGCAATAAATAATTCAACATCGGACCGATAAGTTCAGCGATCTGTTTATTTGGGAACCATCCTTCAGCCATAAAGATCGCTGTGATAAGTCCCCATGCAATAATGGCAGCTATATTTGGCATCACCATCCCTGAAAGTGCAGTTCCTAATTTTTGGATCCGAGCTTTGAGTGATGTTTTGTTCTTTGCGTCATCCATGTCGTAATACCTCCTGTTTATGTTTACAATTTAATCTTAAATTCTAAAGTATGCGCTTACAATGAAATCCAAATGTACTCGTGTCACAGTCAGTTGTGCCAACTTGCAATTTATCTTTAGCACAACAAAAAACCTCGCATTGAAAATTCTTTCAATACGAGGTTTTTGGATCATTCAAAGGTCTCTTTTTTCAAATGATAACGGTATAAAACTTGGCGAGCGATCGGCTGAGCGATGAGCGCTTCGATAAGAAAAGCTATGCTAAAGTTTCGAGGCCACTTACCGAAAAATTCACTCACTGGTGTAAAATGGATCGCCCCTTCACCGATCCAAGCTCCGATAAATGTCATAAAAAACGACATCAAAAAGACGTTGCATAAGATATTGATCGTGATCTGCAAACGAAAACTGTCTTTTGGATGCACGATCAGATCCTTGAGCTTGCCGGCTGGTTTTTGTGTCAAAATGACTAAGATCACCACTGCTAGCCAGATAAATGGTAATACTCTTAGTGTATTTTGCCAGACTTCAAAGCTAAAGCCTAACTCAAACATACTGATCAAAGGAGCGATCAAGTTCACTGAGATCAACGATACGATCAGCAAAAACAAAACAAATTCCCGATGATCTCGGGGTAAGCGCATGTAAAAATCCATTAAAAACCTTCCTCCCTTAGATAAAAAATAAGGATCCAGCAAAACTAGTTCGTTTTGCTGGACCCTTATACGCGAAAACTTCATCTGTTATTTTAACAAACTTTTTGAAGACGTGCTAATGTTTTTTAGTCGTGCAATTGACGCAGACTAGATCCAAAGATCTGTTCGATCGCTACTGGATCACGGTGATCAAAAAATTGACTCTCATTTTTATCCAAACTGGCCATAACTTCCATATCAGCTGGGCTGAGTTCAAAATCAAAAACGTTGATATTTTCTTCCATACGATTTTTATGAACTGACTTAGGAATAACTGTGATCCCTCTTTGTAGAAGCCAACGCAAGATAACTTGTCCGTTTGATCTACCGTACTTTTCACCGATCGCCTTGATTTTTTCATTGGTGAAAATATTGTGCTTTCCTTCTGCAAATGGCGCCCAAGCTTCCACTAAGATATCTTCACTTTGGGCAAAGCTCACCTCGGCTTCTTGTTGGAACCAAGTATTTACCTCGATCTGGTTGACTGCTGGCTTGATATTTGTTGTCAATTCTAGATCCTTCAACTGATCAGCATAGAAATTCGAGACTCCAATAGCACGGATCTTCCCAGCTTGATAAGCTTCTTCAAGAGCACGCCAAGCCCCCACCGTATCGCCATATGGTTGGTGTAAGAGATATAGGTCGATATGATTAAGGCCCAGTAGCTCTAATGAACGTTCGATCCCAGCTTTAGCACGTTCATAAGTAAAATCTGAGACCCAAAGTTTAGAAGTAACAAAGATCTCTTCTCGCGCGATCCCACTTTCTTTGATCGCTTCACCCACAGCTGCTTCGTTTTGATAAGCTGCTGCTGTATCGATCAAACGATATCCTGAAGCTAGAGCATCTAACACTGCTTGTTTACATTCTTTTGGATCAGGGACTTGAAAGACACCAAAACCTAACACAGGCATTTCCACCCCGTTATTTAATTTTTTTATCGGAACATTGACCATAATTTTTCATCCTTTCCGCAACTTTGAGCGTCTAAGTTTATTTTTGAGAACTAAAATCCATATCCATCTGCGCATATTGTTCTTCTCTAGTAGCATCAGGCATATAATAGCGCTTTGTTTGATCTAATTTTTTGATCTCTGCCATATCAGAAGCACTCAGCTCAAAATCAAAAAGATCAGCATTAGCTTTGATATGTTCTGGGTCAGTTGAACCTGGGATCACGATAAAGCCCATTTGAATGTGCCAACGCAAGATGATCTGAATATTTGTCTTGCCATATTTTTGGGCTAACTTAGTAAAAATATCTTCATTCATCAATGATCGATCACCATGCCCTAACGGATACCATGCCATCAAACGTGTTTTATAAGGTCTTAAGATCTCACGGAGTTCTTGTTGTGTATAGTATGGATGGGCTTCAACTTGTATCACTTGTGGTTTGATTTTTGCTTCTTCTAGTAAATGTTGCAATTTTTCACCGTAAAAGTTCGAGATCCCGATCGCTTTGATCTTGCCCTCACGATAAGCTTGTTCGAGCTTGCGATAACCTGCCATATAATCACCAGCCGGTTGATGTAAAAATAACAGATCTACATGATCAGTCCCTAAACGTTCTAACGTTTCATCAACAGCATCAGCCTTGGTATAAACGGTCGGCCACAGTTTAGAACTCAAATAGATATCTTTTCGTGCTACACTTGAGTCCTTGATCCCTCGGCCAACTGCTTTTTCATTTAAATAAGCATTGGCTGTGTCTACGAGCCGATACCCGCTTTCAAGTGCTGCTACGACTGCTTTTTGGGCTTGATCTGGTGTCATTTGGAAAGTACCTAGGCCCAAAACAGGGATCTTTTCGCCATTATTTAGTTCAAAAGTTTGCATCTTCATCAGTCGATCCTTTCATCTATGTTTCTTTTAAGATCTATCATTGCTTTCAGTTTATTTTCTTTTGCGCACAATGTAAAATACTTCTTTTGCATATTACTATACGTTTTGAGTATACTAGGATCAGAGGTGAAAATTATGATCGATAACTATCTACTTGAATATTTGGTAACATTTTCCAAATATCAGACATTATCCAAAACAGCTACCGTCTTAAATGTCACTCAACCAACTGTTACACGTGGGATGCAGAAACTAGAAGAACAGCTTGAAGTCAAACTATTTGAACGAACTGCCAATCGGATCACTTTGACCAAAACAGGCAAGTTAGCTGCTAAAAAAGCAAAACAGCTCTTATACGCCAATCAAAGATTTGTCGAACAGATCCAAGATCATGCGGCTAACCAAAAACTCATCAAAGTAAGCTCTACTGTTCCTGGGCCAAGGTTTATCTTAGATCAACTCTCTACTAACACATTTTCCTTAGATCCTGAGCTTTTACCTACAGATCAGATAACTGCTTCACTAGATAACAACAAATATACGCTCGTCATTTCAGAAAAAGAGATCCAAACAAAGACGCTCGAAGCACGTTATCTCGGTCACGAAGATCTCTATGTCAACCTCGATAAATTCACTTACCAGGCAAACCAGACCAGTGTCAGTTTTGACGATCTTTTTCAAATGAGCTTTGTCGTTTTAGGTGATATCGGGTCTTGGAAAGATATCATCTCTCAACATATCCCAGACGCTAAATTTCTCTTTCAACAAGAATACGAAGCATTAAAAGAGATCACTGACTACTCTAGTTTTCCATATTTTAGCACTAATATCACGCATCCTTTAGCAACTAGAGATCATACTGACCGTGTACGTTTAAAGATCACTGACAAAAGCGCTCGCATGGACCTTTATGGGGTCTATCGCAAAGAAGATCGTGCTAAAGTCGCTTCACTTTTAGAAAAAATAAGTCAAAACTGGCCAAAATAATTTTTTAACTCACCAAGCTACTTAGCCTGGGTGAGTTTATTTGATCTGGGCTAAAATTTGACACACCCAGAGAAGCAGCGTAAGCAGACCGAACCTAGCTCAACAAATAAAGGATCAGCTCGAGTCTGATCCTTTATTTGTCATATTCCTTCTTTTCGTTGGCTGTCTTTCCAATCAGTCGCAAAATCATCCACAGCTTTCATGACCGCTGGATCAGCTAGTCCTGTTGCATAGAGCTCACTACTTGCAGTTACAGCACTTGCGCCCGCCACTAAAGCTTTTGTCACTTGGCTTGTATTTTTGAAACTCGCTGCTAAGACTTTGCCATGTTGCTCATTTCTACATGCCTGTGCAAGTTGGCTGATCACTGCTACTGGATCTGTCCCTAAGTTCTCCATCCGATTATAATATGGTGCTAGATAATCAGCCCCCGCCTTTAGGGCTAATAATCCTTGAAAACTCGTATAGATCGCCGTTGCTGTGATCTTTAAGCCTAATTGTTTTAGTTGCTTTATCGCTACTAATCCTTCTGGTGTTACTGGTATCTTGATATAGATATTTCCCCCAAGTTCTTCTTTTATCTTCTTAGCTTCACGTATCATTCCAGCAGTATCTTTTGCAACTACTTGTACATGAATGCTTGGGTCTTCTCCGATAAGTTCACGAACTTTTGTTAGATGTTCGAAAAGATCAAGTTCACCTTCTTTTTTGATGATGGTCGGATTAGAAGTCACTCCAGCTAAAGGTAATATCTGTGACCATTTTTTTATCTCATTTAAATTTAGCGTATCTAACATAAACTCCATGTGCATTCCTTCTTTCTATAACGTATGTTCTGTTCGAGCAATGATATCGTCTTGAGTCGCCTTGGATAAAACATTGAAAAAGGCGGAATATCCCGCTACACGGACGATCAGATCACGGTGTTTTTCTGGATGCTTTTGAGCATCAAGCAAAGTCTCTTTTGAAACAACATTATATTGGATATGGTACCCATGCAACCGATCAAAAAATGTCCTAAGTAATGCAAGTAACTTTTGTTTATCTTCTTTTTTAGCCAAAGTCTTAGGATCGACCTTTTGATTTAGTAAGACTCCACCAACGATCTCATGCGTCGGTAACTTGGAGATCGATTTCAAGACTGAGGTCGGACCTTTTTGATCCATATTATGCGCTGGTGAACAGCCTTCTGCTAATGGTGTTTTTGCATGCCTACCATCAGGGGTCGCTAGTGTTGTCCGCCCTTGTCCGACATTGGCTGAGATAGAAGATGTTCCCGAATAACGGATCCCTCCGATCGGTCCTCTACCATAGCGGGTATTAGGATATTTAGCGATCTCATCGATATAAACATCATAAGCTTGGGTCACCAATTCATCAGCATAATCATCATCATTGCCATACTTAGGTGCCTGATAGATCAACATCTGTCTGATCTCTTCACCTTTCTCTCCGGCATAATCAGTCTTTAACGCATGCCAAAGTTCTGCTGGCGTCAGGCGTTTTTCTGTAAAAACGAGTTTTTTGATCGCCGCTAGTGAATCAGCTAGATTAGCGATCCCAACTTGAAGACCTGAGATGTAATCATACACCGCACCGCCTTCTTTTAGATGTTTGCCTCGCTTGATACAATCATCGATCAAAGTCGAACATAAGATATCAGGAACTTCACTTTCTAAGCTCAGATCGATCGCATTTTCTACGATCACACTCATCTTTGTCAAGTAGCGTAGCGTCTTTTCAAAGGCAGTTGTCAGTTCTTCAAATGAAGTCATCTCTTCAAAATGACCATAGTCTGGAGCAAAGCGTTTACCCGAAACAGGATCGAGCCCGCCGTTCATAGTGATCAATAAAACTTTAGGAAAATTCATATAACTCATTCCCGTACACCGATACCCCCATTTACCTGGGACTGCAGTTTCCACACAACCGATCGCACTATAATCATACGCATCTTCTTCTTTGACCCCTTTTTGGATAAAAGATGGGATGATGATCTCATCATTATTGAAAGCTGGCATCCCAAAACCTAATTTCATCACTTCGAGTGCTTCGTTCATAAATTCTTGATCTAAGCCTGAATGATATCGCACCGTTAAGTTTGGTTGTGGTAAATGCGTCTGAGCAACTGAACGCAAAACTAAAAATGACAATAGATTGACAGCATCTGCTTTTTTTCGTGTTTGCCCACCGATCGTGACATTTTGGTAAAGTGGACTCCCAGCTGATGAAAAAGTATGTGCTTGACTGCGAACTTTGTTGATCGTCAAAGTCTTGATCCAAAGATTGGTCAAGCGCTCAACGATCGAGTCTGTCGTTTCACGACCTGCCTCTAGATCAGCTTGAACATAAGGATACATGTATTGATCAAAGCGACCATAAGAAAGCGAGTGTCCGTTTGATTCGATCTGTAAGATACATTGGATAAACCAGACTGCTTGGACTGCTTGGGCAAATGTCTGAGCGGGTTTATAAGGAACGCGATCACAGATATCTGCGATCTCTAACAATTCTGCTTTCCGCTTGGCTGATGCTTTTTTAGCTTCTTTTCGAGCTAATTTAGAAAAACGCTTAGCATGATCTTTTACTGCTGTGATCGTGATCAAGATCGCATCATAAAAATGATATTTACTAAGATTTTCAGGCACAGTCAGATCAAGTTCAGCCTTAGCTTTCCTAGTTCTTTTCTCAAAGCCTTGTAGTCCTTCAGTCAATAGCTTTTGATAATTTACTGCTAGATGCGCATCGCCAGAATTCATCTTGCCTTCCATTCCAAAAAAACCAGTCTCCATATAAACTTGGACTTCTTCTGGCAACATTGCCCCCGCACGATCCCGCAACGTATTATCCTTCCAAAATGGTGCGATCGAGCGCAATTTATCTTTGGTCTCTTCTGTGATATAAAAAACGTCACCATCGCGCTTCTCAAAGAGGTCTAACTCATCTAAAACAAACTTTAAAGTATACTCAGGAAAGATCGGAGCATCCTTATCACCAGATGCTTGATTACCCACGATCAAGGTCTCATCATCGATATAGATCGGCATATTTTCTAAGATGTTTTGTAGCATATACGCTCGTTTCAAAACATTGGGTTTAGCTTGATGTTTTTGATAGCTCTCTGTCACCAGCAAAGCACGAGTTGCATCGATATAGGGCTTCTTATCCAAAACTTTATTGCGATACTTATACATCCGTGGAGTCAGATAGCCAAAGTGCTTTTGGGAGTTTTTTTGAGTCTCATTAGTATATTTTTGGGTAAGTAATTCGAGTGTCATAGCCGCGCCTTCCTTTCGTTTGAAAACGATAAACTTTCTTTCGTAATAAAGATATCATGTTATTCCTAAAAAAACAACTTATATCCCTACTAAAAAAGATATGCCTCAAACAGACATATCTTTTTTAAATTTTGACTATATTGACCTTTTTTTGAAGGAGATACGCTTCTTTTTCTTTAGCGATCTTTTCATCAGTGATCACGCCCCAGACTTGTTCTGGAGCAAACTGTCCTACCGTTCCTCGTTGTAAGAACTTAGACGAATCAGTCAAGATCACTACTCTTTCTGCGATCTGTGCCATTGCATGGACTACTTCGGTACGCATCAGATCTTTACCCGTAAAGCCGACCTCAGTTGAAAAACCATCTGTCCCGATAAAGGCGTGTTGTACGTGAAACAATTTGAGCATTTCTTTGACTAATGGTCCAACCGTCACTTGAGAGTCGTTTTGATATTCACCGCCAAGTAAGATGAGCTTACATGAATCATAGCGCCGAATATGATCAGCTATAAAGCACGAATTAGTCAAGATCGTGACACCTTTTTTAGTTTGACAGATCTCTTCGGCTAGCAAGGTACAAGTTGAACCCGATTCGATAATGATCGTTTCGTTATCATTGACCATCTCGGCGGCTTTTTTAGCAATCTTTTTTTTGACATCATAATGAAAAGCCAACCTAACATTGATGTCATCGCCACTGTTCAATACTGCGTAGCCATGTTCACGGTGTAACAGTCCCCTATTTTCTAATTTATCGAGATCTTTTCTGATCGTGACCTTAGAGACACCTAAAGTTTCAGAAAGCGTATTGACATCGACTTTATGCTTTTCTGAGACCAAATTTATTAGCTTATCTAAACGTTCCATCTACTTCACCTCAATTCTATTCTAATTGATTTTCTCCTAAAATAAAACCCATCACTTTCGTTCGTAATTGATTTTCTTTCGTTTTATTGCTATGATAGAGAAAAATAAGTAAGTGAGGTGTTTATCATGGCAACTGATCGTGGCATCATTTTCAATATCCAACATTTTTCTCTCCATGATGGTCCAGGGATCCGTACGACCGTCTTTTTGAAAGGTTGTCCTTTGCGTTGCCCGTGGTGTGCTAATCCTGAATCACAAAAACGGGCTCCTGAACCGATCCTTGATGCAGTAACAAACCGTCCAACCACGATCGGTGAAGAAAAGACCGTCGATGAGATCATCTTTGAAGTCTTAAAAGATATCGCTTTTTACGAAGAATCAGGTGGGGGACTCACACTTTCTGGCGGTGAGATCTTTGCTCAGTTTGATTTTGCCAAAAATCTCTTAAAAAGAGCCAAAGAAGAAGGACTTCATACAGCGATCGAGACCACCGCTTATGTTGAACCCAAAAAGTTTTCTGAGCTCATCGAATATGTCGATTTCATCTATACTGATCTTAAACACTACAACACTATCAAACACCGCCAAGTTACTGGTGTTAAAAACAACTTGATCATTGAAAACATCCATTATGCCTTTGAAAAACAAAAACAGATCGTTTTGCGCATCCCGGTGATCCCTGGTTTTAATGACTCGCTAGTTGACGCTGAGCACTTTGCAAAACTTTTCAATAAATACCAAATAAATGAAGTTCAATTACTTCCTTTTCATCAATTCGGTGAAAATAAATATAAACTCTTAGGGCGAAAATATGAATTTACCGATATCAAAGCCTTACAACCAGAAGATCTTATACCATACCAGCAAGTATTTTGTGAGCATGGGATCAATTGCTATTTTTAAAACTATTCTTTTTTTGCATAGCTGATCATTGAATCTAAGTATTAGCTATCTTTTGCACGATATTTTATAATATCAGTAACAATATGAAAGGGGTAGAATTTATGAAAACTGCAATTTTTGAAAAGGCTGGACAGATGGTCATCAAAGATGTCAAAAAACCGACTTTGGAGAAAGAAGATGATGTGATCATCAAAGTCGTACGTGCTTGTGTCTGTGGCTCTGATCTTTGGGCTTATGCACATGGTGATGACAAAGAAGCCCATTCTGAAAATAGTGGCCATGAAGCGCTTGGGATCGTCGAAGAGATCGGTCCTGCGATCACTACCGTTAAACCTGGTGATTTTGTGATCGTTCCATTTACCCATGGTTGTGGCCACTGTGACGCTTGTCTAGCTGGTTTTGATGGTACTTGTGATGATCATCCTGGCTATAGCAACTGGTCGAGTGGTTTTCAAGCTGAATACGTTCGTTTCCACTATGGAAACTGGGCTTTGATCAAAATCCCTGGTAAACCAGCAGATTATACGGAAGGCATGCTCAAATCACTTTTGACCCTTGCTGATGTAATGCCAACAGGTTACCATGCTGCTCGTGTTGCTGATGTGAAACGTGGCGATAAAGTCGTTGTCATCGGGGATGGTGCTGTTGGTCAATGTGCGGTGATCGCTGCTAAAATGCGCGGAGCTTCTCAGATTGTTCTCATGAGTCGCCATAAAGACCGTCAAGAAATGGCACTAGCTTCTGGGGCAACAGCAGTTGTGGCAGAACGTGGCCCAGAAGGGATCGCTAAAGTCCGCGAGATCTTAGGTGGAGGGGCAGATGCTGCCTTAGAATGTGTAGGGACAGAAGCTTCGATCGAACAAGCTCTAGGCGTCTTACACAATGGGGGCCGTGTCGGTTATGTCGGTGTCCCACATTATAATGATCGTCCGCTCGGCTCGACTTTTGCCCAAAATATCACGATCGGTGGAGGCTCTGCTTCCGTGACGACCTATGATAAACAGTTCTTGTTGAAGGCCGTTCTTGATGGTGATATCGATCCAGGACGCGTTTTTACCCAAGCTTATAGCTTAGATGATATTGATCAAGCTTATAAAGACATGCAAAATCGGCAAACGATCAAATCAATGCTCGTTATTTCTGAATGATCGACCAAACGCCTTTCAGCTTTATTGAAGGGCGTTTTTTACTACGAATATTCTTGCTTGCTGTATAATAAAACCAAGAATAAATTTAGAAAAGAAGTGGCTTTTTTGCTCAGTAAGACACGAACTTATCTTTTGATCTTCAATCTTTTTTGGCTAGTATTACTGATGTTTGAATACCTGCTCAAAAATACGACCAACAGTAATATATTATTTTTATTACTTTCTGTTTTAGCATTAGTCGGTTTGATCTTCCAAGCTCTTTCTTGGCGCAATTTAAGTCAAGAAAGAATGCGCCTTGACTATGCTTTATATGGTACTGCTTGGGTGCTCTGCTTTTTATATGTACTGCTATTGTAGTTTTGATCGTGATCTATTTAGGTCACGATTTTTTATTTTAGATATTTCCTCGGTTATAATTAAAGTAGAGAGAAAGTCTAGGAGGAATACACATGCGGTCGCGATCCTTGTTTGTCTTTCAGTTGCTATTATTATTTGTCTTTTTAGCCACACATCTTTTGCTACACAAATATGATTTCTTCCCGGAATTTTTAGTACTGCTCACAATACTCACTAACTACTTTGAAAGAAATGATAAACATCTTCTCAGCATGGTCGGAATATCGCTGATGATCTTAGCTACTGTGATTTATTTCCTTAGTAGTGTGATCTAAAAAAAGCGTGGTCTCACGCTTTTTTAATACCATTATGTTGTTTTATACGACTTTTTTATCCCCATAAAGATCAATGAACCTACTATCATCAATCCCGCATAAATAATAAAGCCCCACTGTGGACCGACCTCATCCATCACCTTACCTACCCCGTAGTTAGCAAAAAATTGCAAGATCAAGTTGATAAAATTCCAAAAGGCTACAATAGCTCCCAATAAAGTGCTCGGAACTATCTGCATAGTTCGAGTGTACATGATAGTTCGGATCACCGGTTCCACCATTCCTAGTAAAAAGATATATCCGATCGCCAGTGATAATTTTTGATTTAATGATAAAACAGTACCTAAAATTATAGAAAAAGCAAACAAAAATAGGATCAATTTTTCTTTATTGAAATATTTCACAATAAACGGCAAGACAAAACTAGCTAAACAGGCGCCTACACCATACATTGTGTCCGTAATACCATAATTGATGGAATTTCCCGATAAATGATCTTTAATATACCCAGGAAGAGCAGTTGTAATAACATTTGTCCCAATAAATGGAATATAGAGTACTATCCCTAACAAAAGTAACCATTTTTCCTTGAGAAGATATGGAAAAAGTTTTACTTTTTCATCAACTTTGATT
>NZ_CAQLEL010000121.1:0-1526 GCF_948826705.1 uncultured Ligilactobacillus sp. | reverse complement strand
TGTGTGCCTTTTGGCAAAACAACTGTTGGATCTAATACTTCTGGCGCTGCTAGTTTCTCACCTAGTTTCACTTTTAGCTCTGGCTTCAACGTTGGCGTTACTGCTTCAGCGTCGGTTCCGACTTTCACTGATACTGGTAAGATATCTTTTGTGCCATCTGGATATGTTACTTCCAACTCACCCGTTTGTTGACCTGCCTTATTTGTATCCACTGGCGTCTTCCATGCCACTTGTGTACCTTTTGGCAAGACAACTTCGGAAGCTAACATTTCTGTTGGATCTAACTTCTCGCCTACCTTTGCCTTTAGCTCTGGTTTCAACGTTGGCGTTACTGCTTCAGCGTCTGTTCCGACCTTCACTGATACTGGTAAGGTGTCTTTTGTGCCATCTGGATATGTTACTTCCAACTCACCCGTTTGTTGACCCGCCTTACTTGTATCCACTGCTGTCTTCCATGCCACTTTTGTACCTTTTGGTAACTTAACGCTTGGATCTAATACTTCCGCTCGATCTAACTTCTCGCCTAATTTAACTTTTAGCCCTGGTTTCAACATCGGCGTTACTGCTTCAGCGTCGGTTCCGACTTTCACTGATACTGGTAAGGTGTCTTTTGTGCCATCTGGATAGGTCACTTCCAACTCACCTGTTTGTTGACCCGCCTTATTTGTATCCACTGCCGTCTTCCATGTCACTTTTGTACCTTTTGGTAACTTAACGCTTGGATCTAATACTTCCGCTGGATCTAACTTCTCGCCTAATTTAACTTTTAGCTCAAAGGTTACACCATACTGTGGCTGTACACTGTTTCTAAAAATCTGACAGTGCATAGCTCGATTCCATGTTGCTAAATCAATTTCTTTCATAGAATATTCATTCCTCCTGTCGTAATATGAATAAATGCGTGTTCTTTATGTTCTTTATCTTCACATATTTTCCACATGGTTATTATATCTCTTATCGTTGTATGATGTCAATATGCTGTATGATGTCTATGACAAAAAAAGAGGACTTACGTATTTGTAAGCCCCGGTAAGTAGGAAATTACTCTATTCCCAATTCTCGTATAGCGTGCATGATATGAATTTTCATGGCATTTTTTGCTCCCTCCGCATTTCTCTGCTCTAAAAAATCCATAATCATGCGGTGGTCGTTGACTGTATCTATAACAGCTTTTTGGCTCATAGCCGATAGGGTAACGCCCTTTGCAATCGCTTGATAAAGAATGGGCATAAGCTGATTCATAAATTCATTATGCGTTGCCTGCGCAATCGCCTTGTGGAATGAATGTTCATTGTCTGTACGGTCTTGCCCGGATTTAATTTCTTGCTCAATCTTCTCACCGAAATCCAAAATCCTTTTTATTTCTGCGTCTGTACCTCGGATAGCTGCTAAATAGGCCGCTTCCGGCTCAAAAATCAAACGCATTTCGTAAAGGTCTTTTGCATTTACTTTTATATCTGATAGCTGTCCTAAATTGGATTGTTGCTCAAATACTGCTTGGCGGTGGGCTTGTCCTGACCCTGTTT
>NZ_CAQLEL010000120.1:0-7333 GCF_948826705.1 uncultured Ligilactobacillus sp. | reverse complement strand
CCACTCCCAAAATCTTTGTGGAAATACAAAAAGAAGAAGAGCTCTCCTGCCAATCCCGTACGGCCGTCTTAAGCAGCTCGTAAATTCCAAGAACCGCCAGAGGATAGGCCGGCATTTCCGTATAAACGGCAGCAGCTTTCTTTCCCACATCAAATGCCATGCCATCACAACACCCATACAAAAACAGCACACCATTGTAACCGAATTTGCATAAGCAGACAAAAATACATGCACCCCCGGAAAATGCTCTCCACCATGCAAAGCGTAGGCTGTCCATAAGAGGCCTTGCATAGGCCGGATAGGTAAAGGCTTCGTCATATGTAATTTCGGTAATTGCAGCTCTTAATATAAAAGTCAGTGCTGTCAGCAAACTGCTTATCATCGCAATCGGAATTCTGATTTTTCTTAGTATTGCAAAGCTCTGGTTTTTCATCCGCTTTTTCTACGTTTGTTTATGAACCTTTTCCCACCGCTTCGAAATGAACTGCCGCTATGCTTTTGCATTCTGACAGATAACATATAGATGGCCAATGCCAAAAATCACACCGCCTGCCACCAGCAGAATATTCCCTGAGGTGACGCCGCTTAGCACAAAGATGCAGACAGGGATAATGGCAAGCGCCACTTCTTTTCTAAAGGTATGTTCGCAAACTTAGGTGACTTGCCAGAAGGTACAAAGGTAGCATTCAAAGATCCAGTAGATACTACAACAGCAGGTACAAAAGACGCGACAGTAGTAGTAACGTACCCAGATGGTTCAACAGATGAAGTGCCAGTCAAAGTGGTAGTAACAGATGACCGCACGGATGCAGATAAGAATGAACCAGTAGGTCAAGATGTAACTGTGAAACCAGGTCAAGAAGTAGACCCAGCAGAAGGCATCAAGAACAAAGAAGATCTACCAGATGGCACGAAGTACGAATGGAAAGAACCGATCGATACAACAACGCCAGGTGAAAAGACAGGTACGATCGTAGTGATCTACCCAGATGGCTCAACAGATGAAGTGCCAGTCAAAGTGGTAGTAACAGATGATCGCACTGATGCAGACAAGTACGAACCTATCACTAAACCAGTTGAAGTGATCGAAGGACAAGTGCCAGAAGCTAAGGATACGATCGCAAACTTAGATGAACTTCCAGAAGGTACGACAGTTGAATGGATCGTTGCTCCGAACACAACGATGCCAGGCACAGTTAATGGTTTGGTCAAAGTGATCTATCCAGATGGTTCATTTGATATCGTAGAAGTTGAGGTAGTTGTTAAAGCTAAAGTAACGAATGGTGGTAATAGCAACAGTGGTGAAGGTGAGAAGGAAATGACACCAAAACCAACTAATGTTACTAAGCCAGCAGATAATACCAAAGTACAAGAATTACCACAAACAGGTGATATCGATGCTAAATCATCTTCAGTTGCTGGTGTGATCTTAACAGCTCTTGCCGGGATCTTGGGATTAGGCGTTGTAGCTGATAAGAAGAAACGCAAAAACTAATTTATCGAATATGTTTTTAAACAAATAGATAACAGAAAGTTGGAAAAAGTTCACTCGATCCAGTGAGAGATAATGAAACAGGCTAAAGGTCAACGTTTTAAAACGTGGCTTTTAGCCTGTTTTTTAACTTATGTAAAAAAACCAGGTCAAAATGTACCGCAAATACATTTTGATCTGGCTAATTAGAGAATAGTGCTCAAGAACTTTCGTAGAAAATGCGCAAACCCAAGCGCGATCAAGCGAAGTAAGTGATACACTAACGAGGCGATTATACCATATAGTGACAAGGATTGGCAATGATGTTTTTAATGGAGTTTATTAGTTTGGAGTTAATATTATTTATATCTCTTTTATCAAAGATGTAAGTTTTAACGGATATATAATGTTAATATTATAAAAAATGGAATCAAATCATTTGTTTTTTCTGATAAATATAGTTAAATCAAAGAATTTAAAGTTTAAGATTTGAAATATTTAGGTTGTATTATTTGAGTTTTTTTATATAAAAAGTTAATATTATGTTACGGAATGTAAATGTTTACAGAAAATTTTCTTGTAAACGGTCATTTTAAGAATGGAGGTTTTGATATGCTTTCAAGAAATAATCGGAAGCAACAGTCTCAAAAGATGGAACCAAAGCACCAACGCTTTACGATCAAAAAATTTAGTGTAGGTGTCGCTTCAGTTCTGATCGGGACAACATTTGCTGTCCACCGCACTAATAGTGTTTTAGCTGATCAAACAAATAATGAACCAGAAACTGAAGTAGTAGCTACTTCACAAGATCCAAGTGAAACAGATGAGCCTACAGAGAATGTGACAGATGAAACAAAAGAAGCCTCGGGTGAGGATCTCACTACCAATGAAACGACTCTACCCGAAACTTCGATACCAGATAGTAGTGTAGAAACTGAAGCGCCAACTTCAGAAAACACTACTGCTAATAATGATAGCACAGTTGAAAAGGAAATGCCAGAAGAAACGGTGACCACACCTGAGAGTGTCGTAACACCTACTGAAGATGAAACAAGTGTTATTGAGGAAAGTGTTCAACCAGAAGTCACTACGACACAAGGTGAGGAAAATCTACCAGTATCAAGGTCAGTTCCTGACACAAATGATCAAAATGATGGTATAAGCGTTGCGGCTGAACAAGCAGATGGTCCGACGATCTCAGATGCGCTCCAAGAAGAGCTGGAGAAAAATGCTATCTATAGCCCAGGAGATCCAACTGCTAAAATGACTTATTCGGGTAAAGCTTGGCTTGATGTAAGTCGTGGTGGATTAGATGGCATGGGTAGTGATTCAGTACCGATGGCGGGTGTCAAAGTTTATTTGCAGTGGGTAAATGGTAAAGGTCATGTTTCTAAAGTTTATTACACCACAACTAATGCCGATGGGACATTTGCGATCGATCTTTCCGATCCAAATGGACTTGAAGGCGGAAGTAAGTTCAATTTAGCCGGTGATGCTAAATTTGCGATCAGAACTTGGGTCCAAAACCCAGATCCTGAAAAATACAGTATCGTGCAAGCTGGTGATAAGATCTATGGTTTCCATACTCGACTAAACCGAAAGAACGAATCTTGGGATTTCACAGCTGGGATCAACCGGATCGTTAATTCGATGGTCATCTTCCAAGAAAAAATGGGTCTAGAAAATTGGCTCGTTAAACCAGAAGATCAATGGGAAAAATCACCAAATACTGATGGTGTCTGGCCAAATCGTGGTTTAAATGGTGCAGTCACAGGTTATGTTTGGTATGAAAACGGCGATAATGCTGGTGGTTTGTCTAACCAATGGGTCAATGACAGTAATGATGTCAAGGCGTACGGAACAAAAGTAGTTGCTTCATACTTAAATGATGACGTAACGATCTTATTAGATAATTGGGCTAAAGAGCACAAAGGATATTCATTAGATGATATGAAAGCAGCTCAAGCTCAGATAATTGCTGATTATCAAGCAAAAAATGGTGTTGGTTCGCATATCGCAGAAACAGTTGTCGGTACAGTCGATTCTAAAGGGTACTACTATATTCCATTTAGAGGGCTTTATGGAACTAGTGCAACTAATAAGGGATCTGCAGCAGTTTCAGCAGATGAATGGCATAAATTAGTTACAGATGCTGATATCAACAATAAGAATTTGCTGGCATGGAATGGTACTTTAGGTCAAAAGAATCGTCATATCAACGGAAATTATATGTATGTAATGCCGCTGATTGACAACTACAATATCTGGAATGATGCCTTTACTAATAATATGTTCCAAAATGCTAACAGTTTTTTGACCTCAGTTGGTACAGGGTATAACTATGGTTCGGTCAACTTTGCTTTGTTGAATCCGCAACCAATGGTCGATATTTTAGACTATGATACAGGAAGCAACCATGCGTTTGCAGGCGATAAAGTAAATTCGGTCGTTGGTGGCTTATTCCCAGCGCATGAATATCAAGTGCAATGGTTCAAAGATGGTGTCGCTTATGGTAGTGCGCAGACGATCACTTCCAGCACCGAGGGGACTTATACGCCAGATGTCTTTACCGTACCAAATGATATTACAGCAGATACTAACTTTACGATCGCGATCTTTGAACAAGGGGAAAAGACTAATTCCTTAGATAATGCTTTGGCTTTAGATTCGTTTGTTGCGGGTGTACCAGTAGCGGATTCCTATGTACCTGCATATAGTGAAGTGACAGGTACTATCGGACAAGACACCACACCAGTTTCACCGACATTTAAAAATGCAAGTGGGACAGATGCGACCGCGCCACAGGGAACTAAGTTTGTAACAGCAGCCGATGCAGACATTCCAGCTGATATTAAAGCAACGATCCCTGCAGGTGCGACTGTGATCGACCCTGCAAATGTGACTGTTGATGAAACGACAGGCGCAGTTACCGTCAAAGGAGCAGCACTAACAGGCAAAGGAACATATGTAACGCCAGTTCAAGTGACCTATCCAGATGGTTCAAAGGATTTCGTCTATGTTACTGTTAATGTAGCAAATGATGCTGCAACGACTTATACCGCAACGGGTGGTGAATTGACCAAAGATTATGGCCAAGCTCCAAGTGCTGAAGAGATCCTTGGGAAAGTGACAACGGATTATCCAAATACAATGCCGACTCAGCCAACAATGGCGATCAAAGAAGGTACGACCTTACCAGATGGGACAACAGCAGGTGATTTTGATGTTCCTGTGGTGGTGACATATCCAGACGGCTCGACCGATGAAACGACCGTTAAAGTAACGATCAAAACACCGATCGCAGATGACTACGATGTGACTGGCGGACAATTGGATAAAGAACTTGGAAGTCCGACAACAGAAGCGGAAGTTATTGGTAAAGTTATCTTTACTGAAACGGGTAAGACTGATCCGATCGCAACGCCAGCTGGGGCAACTGTTACAGTTGATGATCCAACGACCTTACCAGATGGAATGACAGCTGGGGTCTATGATGTACCAGTAACGGTCACTTATCCAGATGGAACAACGGATAAGGCGACAGTCAAAGTCGTAGTAGGGAATGTTATCCCAATAACTGATCCGACTCAGCCAACGCCGGAAGGTTATGTCCGCCTAACATTTGATCAAGGTGCAAATGGGACTTTTGCAGCTGATGCAGTGAAGATGTTTGATGTTAAAGTTGGAACCGCTATGACAGAAGTTCCGCTCCCAACGGTAACACCAGCAACAGATTATCTGCACACAGGATGGAGTCCTGAATTAGAAGATACGGTCACACAAGCTGCTAATTATGTTGCCCAATATAAGTTAAAAGATAATGTGCAATATAAAGTTACAGGTGGGACCATTAATAAGGGCTTTGGTGAGCCAACTACAGCACCGGAAGTTATCGGAGCGGTGACAACGGATTATCCGACTGATCAACCGAACCAACCAGTGATCACAGTTGATGATCCAGCTACCTTACCAGACGGAAATCAAGCAGGTGAATTTGAAGTTCCAGTAACAGTTACTTATCCAGATGGTACGACAGCTACAACAACAGTCAAAGTTGTCGTATTGGATAAGGTGATCGACCGCACGAATGATCCAAGTGCACCAACGCCAGAAGGTTATGTCCGTGTGACATTTGATGCAGGAGCTGATGGTAAATTTGCAGCTGATACAAGCTATATCTTCGATGTTAAAGAAGGTACACCGCTCAGTGAAGTGACATTACCAACTGTGGTCGCAAATGATGGCTTTGTTCAAAAAGATGGTGCTGAAGCTTGGAGTCCTGCTTTACCAGCAACATTCACCGCAAATGCGACTTATGTAGCTCAATATCGGGTCGCAACAAGTGATGCTGATAAATACGAACCAAACTATACCCCAATTGAAAAGCCAGCAGGGCAACCGACGACTGAAGATGATGTGATCAAAGCTGTTACTGTTCCAGATTATCCAACTGATGGTGAACAACCAAAGATCACAGTTGATCCAGGTGCAATGTTACCAGATGGTAATACTCCTGGAGTTTACGAGATCCCAGTAACAGTAACATATCCAGATGGCTCGACTGATCAAGGAAAAGTTGTCGTTACAGTATTGGACAAGGTGATCGATCGCACAAATGATCCAAGTGCGCCAACACCAGAAGGTTATGTCCGTGTGACGTTTGATGCAGGGGCAAATGGTAAATTTGCTACAGGTACGAGCTATATCTTCGATGTACGTGAAGGAACGCCAGCAAGTGAGCTTACTTTACCAACACTAGAAGTTGATGAAGGATATGTTCAAGATGGTTGGAATCCTGCTTTACCGGAAACATTTACTACTGGTGCAACTTATGTGGCCCAATATAAAGTTGTGGCAACAGATGCCGATAAGTACGAACCAACAGGTAATCGTTGATGCAGACGGAGGCTTGGCCCAAAAAGGTTATTCAGAAAAGAATGGAAGCAACGCGTGGTCGACCGCTGAAAACAAGCGTGGATTTGCCTATAAGTCCGACATACTTACAGGCACATCCAACCCGTTTATGCATGGGTCTCTGCGCAAAGTTCCGACCATCAAGGATGTTGACAAGGCTTCATCAGCCATATGGACAGCCGACATTCCCGAACAAGGCGAATATGCCCTCTATGTCAGCTATGCCTCTCTTCCTGAAAGCGCGCGTGACGCCCGTTATAGAGTTAAATCATTGCGTGGTGTCGAAGAGTTCCAGGTCAACCAGACCATGGGTGGCGGCACATGGGTATATCTCGGTACATTTCCATTTGCCAAAGGCTCATCCCCCGTAGTAGAATTGCTGAACGTCTCGGAAGAGGACGGCAAAGTAGTGACAGCCGATGCTATCAAGATAGGCGGAGGTCAAGGCAATATCCAACGTGGCTCAGGTGACACAGCCTCGACAAGCGGCTATCCGCGCTTCACCGAAGGAGCACGCTATTGGCTCCAGTGGGCCGGCATACCGTCAAGCGTCTATTCCATAACAGGAGGTGAAAACGATTATGAAGATGACTACAAGTCACGAGGCATGTGGGTCAACTATCTTGCTGGAGGGTCAAAATCGCTTCCAGGGCAAAATGGGCTTGGTATACCGGTCGACCTGTCGTTTGCACTACATACCGATGCCGGCACTACCGATGACGATGTAACTACCGTCGGCACTCTGCCTATCGTCTCCACCGCCGGAGGGACTCTCAGAAATGGCAAAAGCCGAAAAACGGTTCTGACATACGCCAACACTATCACCAATCAGATAATCGATGATATCTGGAGTCTCTATGATCCAAACTGGACACGACGCAAAACCATACTCCATTTTAGAGCTGCCAATTTACTTATAGCATATTTTTCTTACCGGCGCGTGACTTG
>NZ_CAQLEL010000119.1:0-48454 GCF_948826705.1 uncultured Ligilactobacillus sp. | reverse complement strand
TAACGCCGATAGTAGTTAGGGGATCGCCCCTTGCGAGGGTAGGAAGTTGCCACGCGTTATTCCGGCATAGCTCAGTTGGTAGAGCACCTGACTGTTAATCAGGCTGTCGACGGTTCGAGTCCGCCTGCCGGAGTTGATTTTTATATCATGGCCCGTTGGTCAAGTGGTTAAGACACCGCCCTTTCACGGCGGTAACATGGGTTCAAATCCCGTACGGGTCATCATTGTTTCGCCGGTTTAGCTCAGTTGGTAGAGCATCGGTATCGTAAACCGAGGGTCACAGGTTCGAATCCTGCAACCGGCAGTAGGTTTTACACGGTAAGAGATCTAGGAATTCTCCTAGATCTCTTTTTGTATTAAAAGCATTTAAGCATCTGAATAGCATGAGTTTTCTGAGAAGAATTCTTAAATATCTTAACTTGCTCAGTCGAATTATTATGAAGTAAGACATTTAGGGAAAAATGTTGGAATTTAAGTAAAATAGCGAGTTTTATCCATTATATTAACTATTTATGCAAAAAAACATGATATGATAATGTAATTATTCTTAGTTAGGGGGTATATTCAGTAAATTTATTCTAATATTGATTTGACGTATCATTTTTTGAAACTTATAATAGTACTGTTATACATTGCATTTTTCTTATTATTTATTCAATGTATTGTAATTGTGTAACGAACAATTGATGTCTTTTGGCACTGTTTGGAGGAATTTAAATGACAGATAAAACACAGGAGCCCACGTTTCTAGGGCATCCACGCGGTTTATCAACACTCTTTTTCACGGAAATGTGGGAAAGATTTAGTTACTATGGTATGCGTGCCATCTTACTTTACTATATGTATTATTCCGTCTCACAAGGCGGTCTAGGTTTTGATAAGACGACAGCAGCTTCAATTATGTCGATCTATGGTTCGCTTGTTTACTTATCCAGTGTGATCGGTGGCTTTGTCAGTGACCGTATCTGGGGAAGTCGGAAAACAGTCTTTGTCGGTGGGGTCTTGATCATGCTAGGTCATATCGTTTTAGCGACTCCATTTGGCAGATTGGCTCTCTTCTTATCGATCGCCTTGATCGTGATCGGGACGGGGCTACTTAAACCAAATGTTTCCGAAATGGTCGGTGGCTTATATACTCCTGAAGATACAAGACGGGATTCAGGCTTTAGTATCTTTGTCTTTGGGATCAACATGGGAGCGTTTATCGCACCACTAACAGTTGGTTGGTTGGGACAACAAGTCAATTTCCACCTTGGCTTTTCATTGGCTGCGATCGGAATGTTCTTTGGTTTGATCCAATACTCGATCGATGGCCGGAAGTATCTTTCTAAAGAAAGCTTATATCCAACTGATCCACTTGAACCAGATGAAATAAAGAGCCTGGGTAAAAAGACCGCTGTTTGGAGCGTCTTGGTCGCCTTGATCATTGCTTTGATGTTGCTCTTCAATATGTTTACGATCATGAACATCATCAACTTATTGACGATCTTTGCGGTATGTATTCCGATTTATTACTTCGTTAAGATCTTGGCAAGTAACAAGATCGATAAAGTGGAACGTTCACGTGTGTTAGCCTATATCCCATTGTTCATCGCATCTGTGCTTTTCTGGTCGATCGAAGAACAAGGCTCGGTTGTTTTAGCATTATTTGCCAACGAACAAACACGCCTATCATTATTTGGCTTTAACTTCCCATCAAGTTGGTTCCAAAGTATGAATCCACTCTTCATCATGTTGTATGTTCCATTCTTTGCAAAATTATGGACTAAGTTAGGGAAGAAACAACCATCATCACCAATGAAGTTTTCTTTTGGTCTGTTCTTTGCTGGGGCATCCTTTATCTGGATGATGTTACCAGGTCTTTTATTTGGGACAGATGCTAAGGTCAGCCCGTTGTGGTTGATCATGAGTTGGGCTTTAGTTATCATCGGGGAAATGTTGATCTCACCGATCGGCCTTTCTGTGACGACCAAATTAGCGCCTAAAGCTTTCCAAGCTCAAATGATGAGTATTTGGTTCTTAGGTGACGCGGTGGCCCAAGCCTTCAATGCACAGATCGTACGTCTCTACAATGATGGAACTGAAGTAGTTTACTTTGGGACTATCGGGATCGTTACTGTAGTCTTTGGTGGATTACTTTTAGTTTTAACACCACGTATCAAAAAACTAATGGAAAACGTTAATTAACATTTGACTGTATCGCAGATCAGCGGTACAGTTTTTTTATTGGCGATTAGTTTAAAGCTTTAAAAAGGGTCAGAAAAAAATTATTTAAAAAAATTTTCAAAAAGTGTTGCATTTTGATCCTAAACAGGGTATTATAATTAAGTCGGATGCGTTAAGTCATCTGATATGAGATATGGAATACGGAAGGGTAGCGAAGTCTGGCTAAACGCGGCGGACTGTAAATCCGCTCCTTCGGGTTCGGTGGTTCGAATCCACTCCCTTCCACCATATTGGGCTATAGCCAAGCGGTAAGGCAACGGTTTTTGGTACCGTCATGCGCTGGTTCGAATCCAGCTAGCCCAATGACTGATAGGTCACGACTTACTTAGGTCGTGACCTTTTTTTAATTTAAAAAAGCAGGTGAGTAAATGAAATTAGGATTTATCGGTGCTGGAAATATGGCACGGGCAATTATCAATGGTTGGTTAAGTCAGGGGCAAAAAGCTGAGATCTATCTCCACAGCGCCCATAAAGCAAGCTATGGACCATATGCTAAAGAACATGGGCTACACGCTTGTGCTAGCAATACAGAAGTCATTTCAAATGCAGACATTATTTTCTTAGCAGTCAAACCGATCGTATTAGCTGAGGTCTTACACGAGATCAAGGCGACAGTACAAGCCAAAAAGCCGGTCATCGTTTCAATGGTGACGGGAGTATCTATCGCAGAGATCGCTGATTTACTAGAGCTAACACCTAAAGATCTAGAGATCGTCCGTATAATGCCAAATGTCAATGCAGAGATCGCGGCTGGAATGACAGCTTTGAATGCAAGCCCTGCTGTGACTGAGACTAATTTTATGCGCGTCAAAGGACTATTTGAAATGATCGGCCAAACTGAGATATTGCCTGAAAAAGATTTCAGTACTTTTGTTGCTTTAGCGGGTAGTTCGCCAGCTTATGTTTATTTTTTCATCGATGCGATGTCACGAGCTGGGGTCAAATATGGCTTGAAAAAAGAGCAAGCGACCAAGATCGCAGCTCAAGCTGTTTTGGGGAGTGCGCAAAAAGTTTTAGCTGATCAAAAGACACCGATGCAACTAGTTGATGATGTTTGTTCACCTGGCGGAACGACGATCGCTGGCTTACTTGCCATGGAAGAAGCCGGCTTTATGACGGCTGTGATCAAGGGCATGGATGCGACGATCGATAAAGATCAAGGAAAATAAGCGTTTGTGCTTGTAATTTTGGTCTATACCTATTACTATTAAGTTGTAATCAAAATAAGAAAGCGGGTTCAATTATGAGCAAAGTTATCAAGCATGCTGTTGTTTACACAGGAGAAGATAAGATAGATGACGCCTATATTCGATTTGATGAGCAGATCGAAGCGATCGGTCCAATGAGTGAATATCGAGTTTCACCAGCTGATCAAGAGGTGATCGATGTTGAAGGTAAGATCATCGTGCCGGGCTTTATCGATGTACATAGTCACGGTGGTTATAATTTTGATGCGATGGATGGTAATGCTAAAGAATTGAGTGAAATGGTCGATGATATGGTCTATGAAGGTGTCACGACTTATTTTCCAACGACAATGACTCAATCACCCGAAAATATTGCGCATGCGATGACAGCGATCAAAGAAGCCGCAGCTAAGAATCCAGTTATTCAAGGTATCCATTTGGAAGGGCCCTTTGTTTCGCCAGTCTTTAAGGGGGCACAACCAGAAGAATATATTCAAGCTCCAGATACGAAATTATTTGATCATTGGAACGAATTATCTGGTAACATGATCAAATTGGTGACCTATGCACCTGAGCATGAAACTTCGCCTGAATTTGAGCAATACTGTCTTGAACATGGGATCGTGCCTTCTGTTGGGCATAGTAATGCGACTCGCGAACAGATGAAGCATTCCCGTGCTAGCCACGTAACGCATTTGTATAATGCGCAACGCGAATTCAAACATCGTGAACCAGGTGTGACGGGTCACGCTTTGCTAGAAGATAATATCTATTGTGAATTGATCGCTGATGGTTTCCATGTGTGTCCTGATATGATCAAATTAGCGTATGAATTGAAGGGACCAGATAAGATCGAATTAGTAACTGATTCGATGCGAGCTAAGGGTATGCCCGAAGGAGTTTCTGAATTAGGTGGCCAAAAAGTTATCGTCAAAGATAAACAAGCTCGCCTTGAGAGTGGTAATTTAGCCGGAAGTGTTTTACAATATAAGGACGCTTTTGTAAATATCATGAAGTTTACCGGCTGTTCACTAGAAGACGCGATCAAGATGACTTCTTTAAATCAAGCTAAAGAATTTGGCTTAACACAAAAAGGTGTGTTAGCAGTGGGCAAAGACGCTGATTTTAACGTCTTTGATCATGATCTTGATCTAGTCGAAACATATAGCTTTGGACGCCGATTTAAAAAATAATCCCCAATATGGAAGGTGGTAGTCATGGGTTCACCCATTTACATTCAGATCCATAATAAAATCAAGCAAGAGATCGAAGCTAATCGTTGGGCGGTCGGTGATCGGATCCCCTCAGAACGTGATCTAGCGGTGCAGTTTGGTGTCAGTCGAATGACCTTGCGTCAAGCGATCCAGACTTTAGTCGAAGAAGGGATCTTAGAGCGCCAGATCGGGTCAGGTACTTATGTAGCACGCAAAAAGGTCCAAGAAAAAATGTCTGGGGTCACGAGTTTTACGGCGTTGACGGAAGCGCAAGGAAAGACACCTTCCAGTAAGACGGTCTCTTATTTGGTGACTGCCCCTTCGCTCAGTGAAAGTGAGCATTTAAAGTTAGAGCCTGGCCAAAAAGTATTGCGGATGGAGCGTATCAGATATGCCGATGAAGTTCCGATCTGTTTTGAAGTAGCGACTTTACCATATGATCTGATCAAAAATTACCAACGCAAACAGATCACCAATTCACTTTACGGTACGTTACAAGAAAATGGCCTGACGATCGGTCATGCGCAACAAACGGTCAGCTCGATGTTGGCTTCTGAAAAGATCGCTGAATATCTTGAGTTAAAACGTGGGTCAGCGATCTTGCGCCTACGTCAGATCACTAAATTAGGTGATGGTCGTCCCTTTGAATACGTTCGGACCCAATATGCTGGTGAGCGGTTTGAATTTTATTTAGAAAAATAAAAAAAGCGACGTCCAAGCCAAATAAGGCTTGGACGTCGCTTAATTTTAAGAAGTAAAAAGTTGGCGCTTTTTGAGCGCTGAAACGATCAGTAAGACCAAGTAAAAAGTCAAGAGTCGGTCTAAATAATCAGTTCCTAGCTGAACTAAAAAGATCGCTAAAGCTTTTTGTAGTCCCAAACCACTTAAGAGTTGGACCAACATACTAGAACCTGAACTAGTGATACCATTGAATAAGAAGTAAGTGATCACTGTACTCGTCAAGGTCCCAGGTAAAGAGATCAATCCAGCTGTACCTAAGATCTGCCAGTTTTTAGGCGAATGGAGATATTTGAAAAGCAGACCAACGATCGCCCCGATCAATAATTGGATCGGGGAATAATATAAAGAAAAAACATCGGTGGTCAATCCGACAAAAAGTGCTGTACTTGCTCCGACAAGCATCCCTAAAATAGGACCAAGCAAGGCGGCACAAAGCATTGTTCCTAAGGTATCAAGATAAAGCGGTAGATGTAAAAATAAAGCTAGGTCACTGCCAACGATATTTAAAGCGATCCCGAAAGCGCAGAGAGTCAAAGTTTTTGGTGTCATTTTTTCTAGCATTATTTTTCCTCCAGCTCAGTTATCTGTGGTAAGATCTGTGCTAGCATTTTAGGATCGAGACCACAAGTCCGCGCCAAAAAGAGTTGCATCGCTTTTAAGGCATCGACCTTTACCAAGACGTGACTATTAGGTGAACGATGCCAGAAATTTTTCTCATCAACGATGCTTTGCCCAAGTGCGATCCCTGAAGTAACGATTTGAGTATTGGCGTCAAAACCAACGCAAAGCTCAGGGAAGATCGTATAGAGGACAGCTAAAGGATCATTTATGACACAACCGATGACTTTTTCATATTGCCAATGAAAATCAAAATAAAAGCGCGTGAGCCTTTGAATGAATTCAGCTTCTTTAGGTGCATTTTGGTAGATCAACTCAAGCATGTTGGGTGTGAAAAGCATTTTGCGGGTAACATCAAGACCGATCATTTCGATCTTGATAGGTAAGTGCTCAAAACAATAAGCAGCAGCATCAGGATCACACCAATAATTATATTCAGCTACAGGAGAACAATTTCCAAAGCTCTTGAAATTTCCCCCCATCGACACGAAACGTGAGCAATTTTTCCAAGACTTCGGATCTTTTTGATGGGCTAAAGCGATATTGGTCAAAGGACCAAGTGCGATGAGTGTTACATTTTGTTCTCGTCTGAGCGTATCATTGATAAATTCACAAGCATTTGGGTGATAATTTTTATGTACTTCAGGTAGTTTACTTTGACCTAAACCATCATTTCCATGGGTATCTTGGGCACTGACATAGTTACGCTTTAAAGGCTTGTCTGCACCGCAATAGACTGGGATCGCTAATTGATGGCAATGAGCTAAAATTTTGAGTGCATTTTTAGCACCTAGATCTGAAGGGACATTACCGGCGACAGTGGTGATCCCGAGGACTTCAAGCTCAGGTGATGCAAGGGCTAGCATCAAAGCTAGACTATC
The DNA here is from genome assembly GCF_948826705.1 of uncultured Ligilactobacillus sp. Lineage (NCBI taxonomy): Bacteria > Bacillati > Bacillota > Bacilli > Lactobacillales > Lactobacillaceae > Ligilactobacillus > uncultured Ligilactobacillus sp. The sequence continues at coordinate 41,587 of NZ_CAQLEL010000119.1, read as the reverse complement.
ATCGATACCAGGGTCACAGTCGATAATGACTTTTTTTCGAAGAGTTGCATTCATATTTCCTACCTCCTTATGAGATTCTTGGTTTTTTATCCTGGGAAGTTTACGAACCAGTCCAAGTTATCCTTGATTTTTATAAATGCACTTTCCATTATAGAAAAAAATAAGCCGTTAAACAACAGCTAACGACTTTAAAGATCAATGTTTAAAATATTTTTTGCGATAGATTAATAAGAGATATTTGGGTAAGGCAAGCATCCGAATGAAGCGACTCGGCTCTTTTAATAAGCGATAGGCCCATTCGAGGTGATGGTCGATCCACCATTTAGGTGCGCGCTTTGTTTGACCAGATAAAACATCAAAACTTCCACCAACGCCCATCCAGATAGCAGATGCAAGGTCTTGATATTTAGCGATAAAAAACTCTTGTTTGGGAAAACCTAAAGCGACAAAAACAAAGTCAGGCTCGGCTTTTTTGATCTGCTCAGCAACTTTGGCCTCATCTTTAAAGTAGCCATCACAACTTCCAGCGATCGTTATGGCAGGATAGTTTGTAGCTACTTTGGTCAAAACTTGTTGTAGGACAGCAGGTTTAGCCCCTAAGAAAAAGACTCGTTTGTGATGTTTATTGGCAAAAGAAAGCAAGGCGAGCAGTGTATCATAACCAGTCACACGCTCAGGTAGTGGATCACCTAAGATCTTAGCTCCTTTGATGATGCCGATCCCATCGGCCGTGATATAATCAGCACTTTTTAGCGTCTGAGCGTATTTTTGATCTTTTTTAGCAGCTAAGACGATCTCAGGGTTAGCTGTCACGACAAAACGCCTTGCCTTAGTTTGACTGTCGCGTTTTAGTTGGTCTAAAAATTGTGTTTGAGATGCTTTGATGAAATCAAGCCCTAAAACATTGACCGTATCAAAATTATTTTGCATGATATACCTCGTTTACTTTAAGGGTTTGCTATTATTATAGCAGTTGGATTGGTGTTTTGGCTCAAAAGTGATAAAATTAAACACATGTAGTCAAATCCGCTAAAAATTTTTCGGAAAAACAATTGATTAATGAAGAGGAAAGAAATGGTTAAATTATATCCAGACGACAGTTATACCTTGCATACTGATGCTTATCAGATCAATATGATGCAGACATATTGGCGTCAAGGTCTGGCAGAGCGTAAGGCGATCTTTGAAGTTTATTTTCGTAAGCTGCCGTTTCAAAATGGGTATGCAATATTTGCAGGGTTAGAGCGCATTGTTGATTATATTCAAAATTTGCGCTTTACTGAACATGATCTCGCCTACTTAAAAGAGATCGGCGACTATCCGGATGATTTTATCGAATATCTCCGCAATTTTAAATTTAAAGCGACGATCCGTTCAGTCGTTGAAGGTGAAGTCGTCTTCAACAATGAACCTTTGATCCAAGTGGAAGGCCCATTAGTAGATTGCCAATTAGTCGAAACGGCGATCTTGAACATTGTTAATTATCAAACTTTGATCGCAACCAAAGCAGCTCGTGTCCGTTCGGCTTGTGGGGATGATGCCTTGCTTGAATTTGGTACACGGCGCGCGCAAGAATTTGATGCAGCTTTGTGGGGGACGCGTGCGGCCTATATCGGGGGCTTTGATGCGACTAGCAATGTGCGGGCAGCTAAGATCTTTGGGATCCCAGCTAGTGGGACACATGCGCATGCTTTAGTTCAAGCTTACCGCAATGACCATGATGCTTTTATGGCATATGCTAAAACGCATAAAGATTGTGTCTTTTTAGTTGATACTTATGACACTTTACGTTCAGGTGTGCCTAATGCGATCAAAGTGGCTAAAGAACTAGGCGATCAGATCAACTTCTTAGGGGTACGGATCGATTCTGGCGATATGGCTTATATTTCAAAACGTGTCCGTGAACAACTTGATGAAGCAGGTTTTCCTGACGCTAAGATCTATGCTTCAAACGATCTAGATGAAAAGACGATCACCAACTTGAAGATGCAAGGAGCTAAGATCGATGTTTGGGGCGTGGGAACTAAGCTCATCACGGCCTATGATCAACCAGCTTTAGGTGCGGTCTACAAGATGGTAGCGATCGAGGATGAAAATGGTGTGTTAGAGGATACGATCAAGATCTCAAGCAATGCCGAAAAAGTATCGACCCCAGGACGTAAGCAAGTCTGGCGGATCACTAAAAAGACCGATGGTAAATCCGAAGGTGATTACATTACGATCGGGGATGAAGATCCACGCAAGGAAAAGTCACTTTATATGTTCCATCCACAATATACCTATATCAATAAAGATGTGACTGACTTTAACGCGCGGCCTTTGTTGCGTGATATTTTCAAAGAAGGTGAGTTGGTCTATGAGCTACCGACTTTAGAAGAGATCAAAGAATATTCCAAATTGCATTTAGATAGTCTTTGGGAAGAATACAAGCGTGATCTAAACCCGCAAGATTATCCAGTTGATCTTTCACAAAAATGTTACGACAACAAGATGAAGATCATCAAAGAGGTTCGCGAAAGTATCAATCAAAAACTTGAAAAGTAAGAAGGTCAAAGTTAATGAGAACATTACAACAAGAGATCATTACGGAATTAAAAGTTCAACCAACGATCGATCCTGAAGCTGAGATCAGACGCTCGATCGATTTTATGAAAGCTTATCTACACAAGCATTCATTTTTAAAGACACTTGTATTAGGTATTTCTGGGGGGCAAGACTCAACACTATGTGGTAAGTTATGTCAAATGGCGATCACTGAATTGCGCGCAGAGACAGGTGATGACAGTTATAAATTTATCGCTGTACGCTTACCTTATGGGACTCAAGCCGATGAAAGTGATGCTTTGGATGCGATCGAATTTATGCAAGCTGATGAAATGATGCGAGTCAACATCAAAGAAGCAGCTGATGCGATGGTAGCAGCTGTTCAAGCTAATGATGTGACTGTAAGTGACTTCAACAAAGGCAATATCAAGGCACGCCAACGTATGATCGCCCAATATGCGATCGCAGGTGCTAACAGTGGGGCTGTTGTAGGTACCGACCATGCGGCTGAAGCGATCACTGGTTTTTACACCAAGTTTGGAGATGGCGGTGCTGATATCATGCCATTATGGCGACTAAACAAGCGCCAAGGTAGAGCAATGCTAGAAGTCTTAGGCGCTCCAAAGCATCTTTATCAAAAGACACCGACAGCTGATCTAGAAGAAGATCGCCCAGCTTTACCAGATGAAGTAGCCTTAGGTGTGACATATGATGATATCGATGACTATTTAGAGGGCAAAGAAGTGCGCACTGATGCAGTTGAAAAGATCGAAAATTGGTTTATCAAGACAAGACATAAACGGCATTTGCCGATCACAGTCTACGATACATTTTGGAAATGATCTTAGTAAATACACTCAGGCAAAAAAGCCTGTGACATATATTTGAATGAAGATCACTCGAATTTTTTGATAAATTTGGGTGATCTTTTTTATATACTTATATATAGTGGAAACTTGTTCGACAGCACATCCTAGCCGATAATAAGAGATCCACCAAAATGCGTTTTTTGACATCTTGGTGGATCTCTTATTATCTGTACTGGGCTACTCGCCCTGTCTCTTATATTCTTTGATGGCATCTAAAAAGATCGTTCCGTATTTTTCAAGTTTGCTATGGCCAACACCTTTGACTTCTAAGAATTCCATCTCATTTGTCGGTAAGATCACGCACATGTCTTGTAAAGCTTGGTCGGAGAAGATGACAAATGGTGGTACGTGTTGAGCTTCGGCCAGCTGACGACGCAATTGGCGGAGATGTTCAAATAAGCCACTTTCCACCAGTTGTTCGCTGTTACGCTCAGCTTTTTCGATACGTGCATAAACTTTTGCTTGACCGCGTAAGACCTCTAGTCCCGTTTGAGTCACATGGAGCGTAGGAAATTGTCCACTGCTTGTTTTGAGATAACCACTGGCCGTCAAAAAGTCGATCAAAGTTTCGATCTCTTTGGTTTTTTGGTGCATGATACCATAAGTTGAAAGCTGATCGAAATTCAACTCAAGGATCCGTTTAGCCTTAGAACCTGCTAAAACTTGGGCTACGATCTTTTTGCCAAAGCGCGATTGCATCCGCACGATACACGACATGATCATCTGGGATTCTTTGGTGATGTCTTGTTTTTCACGAGTATCAGTACAATTTGTACATTTTTGGCAATCAGGACAATCTTGGCCGAAATATTGGACTAAGAAGCGTTGCAAACATTCTTCGGTATTGGCATAACGGGTCAAGGCCTGGAGTTTTTGGTAGTCAAATTCACGATGTTGTTCATCGGCTTGTGAATTGTCGATAAAGAAACGTTGGACTTGCAGGTCAGCGTCTTTGTAAAATAAGATCGCTTCACTTGGTAGTCCGTCACGCCCGGCGCGCCCTGCTTCTTGATAATAGGCCTCCAGACTACCGGGAACTTGGGCATGGATCACAAAGCGTACGTTACTTTTATCGATCCCCATCCCAAAAGCATTGGTAGCGACCATGACGGGGGTACGATCGTAAAGAAAATCTTCTTGGCTTTCACGACGTTGTAATTCACTTAAGCCCGCATGGTAAATCCCCGCTTTGATCCCCATTTTATTTAACATGATGCCTAGCTGTTCGACTCTTTTGCGAGTTGATGCGTAGATGATACCAGAATCATTTCGATTTTGCTTGAGATAGCTGAGAAGATAATGTTCAAAATCAGTGCCTTTGATAAGCTTAAAGGTCAAATTATTGCGAGCAAAGCTCGTTTTGATTTCATTTTCAGCGGGTATCAAAAGTAATTCTTTGATATCTCGGGCAACTTGTGGTGTAGCTGTAGCGGTCAAAGCAACTAGCGTAGGAGAGACGGGCAGTTTTGCTAACAAAGCAGGCAATTTCAAATAACTGGGACGAAAATCGTGACCCCATTGAGAGATGCAGTGTGCTTCATCGACTGCGACTAAAGAAATCGGTAATGTCTGCAATAATTCTAAGAAAAATTGATTTTCTAGGCGCTCAGGAGCGATATAGAGTAATTTTAATTCGTGCCGGCGTGCTTTTGTTAGGACCGCTTTAGCAGTTTCAAATTCCTGGGAACTGTTGATAAAGGCAGCGGGGATCCCATTTTGTTGTAAACTATCGACTTGGTCTTTCATCAATGAGATCAAAGGTGAGATGACCAAGGTCAAACCATCTTCTAAAAGGGCTGGGATCTGATAGCATAAGGATTTCCCGCCTCCGGTCGGTAAGAGTGCGAGAGTATTTTTATGTTCTAGTAGTAAGTTGATCACCTTTTTTTGGCCGGCTTTAAATTCGGTATAACCAAAGTAATGTTTAAGTGCTGCTATTGGTGTCAAAAAATGTTGCCCCCCTTTAAAATAGTGTCACGTATGATTTTAGCTTTTTATCAGCCAAAGCGCAAACTTGTTCATTTATCAAAAAATCACTATAATCTAGTTAAATCATAGAATGTGAGGGAAAAATGTGGAAGCAGATTACTTACAATTAGTTGAGCAACAGTTAGCCTATCGTCCTGATCAGATCAAGCAAGTTCTAAAATTAGTTGAAGAAGGCAATACGATCCCATTTATCGCACGCTATCGTAAAGAAGCGACGGGAAGCTTAGATGAAGTTCAATTGCGTGAGATCACCGCGACTTACCAGCAAGTTGAAAAACTTGAAAAAAGACGGGCTGATGTTAAAGCTAAAATAGCTGAGCAAAAGAAATTAACGCCTAAACTAGAGCAAATGTTAGCTCAAGCCAAAACATTACAACAGCTCGAAGACCTTTATCTACCTTTCAAGCAAAAACGCCAGACAAAAGCTCAGATCGCTCGTCACCGGGGCTTGGAAGGCTTAGCTAAATTTTTACTGACAGATAGCTCAGAGGATGTTATTAGCCAAGCAAAAAAATATGTCGATCCCAAAAAAGAGATCAATACGCCAAAAGAAGCTTTGGCAGGCGCACATGAGATCTTAGCAGAAGCTTTTGGTGAGGATGCAAGTCTACGGGCTTGGGTCAGAAAGCATGCTCAAACAAAAGGAAAGTTAGTAGCAAAAGTCAAAGATGAAAGTTTAGATGAAAAAGGGATCTATCAAGACTATTATGCGTTTGAAGAAGGGATCAAAACGATCTTAGACCATCGGATCTTAGCCCTTGACCGAGGAGAAAAGGAGAAGATCTTACAAGTCAAAGTCAAACTCGATGATGAGTATGTGCTTCGCTATTTTCATGCACGGATCATCGGACAAAAGTCAGGGTCAAGTATGCAATACGTAGAACAAGCGTATACCGATGCCTATAGACGCTTTATCCGGCCGGCGATCGAACGCGAATTGCGCAAAGAATTGACTGCGCGGGCAACTGCTAGTGCGATCAAAGTCTTTGGTGATAATCTTTACCACTTATTGATGCAAGCGCCTTTAAAAGGCAAGACTGTTTTAGGGCTTGACCCTGCTTTTAGAACTGGTTGTAAATTAGCTATCGTTGATCCAACTGGAAAATTTTTAGCTAAAGCAGTGATCTATCCACATGAAAAGGCTAAAGGCAAGCGACCAGATCCTAAAAAACGAGCTCAAGCAAAACAAATTTTGCTTGAATTACTAGAAAAATATCAAGTTGAAATGATCGCGATCGGTAATGGGACAGCGAGTCGGGAGTCGGAAAGTTTTGTGGCAGAAGTTTTAAGTGAGCTAAAGCACAAGGTCTATTATGTGATCGTCAACGAAGCTGGAGCCTCAGTTTATTCTGCCAGTGCCCAGGCGCGTGAAGAATTTCCTGATTTTAATGTGGAAGAGCGCTCAGCGGTAAGTATTGCTCGGCGTTTACAAGATCCGTTAGCGGAATTGATCAAGATCGACCCTAAAGCTATCGGGGTCGGTCAATATCAACACGATCTGCCAGAAAAAGAATTAGATGATGAACTCCAAACTGTGATCGAAACTGGGGTCAATCAAGCAGGAGTCAATTTGAACACAGCTAGTGCTACTTTACTGCAACATATTTCAGGTCTAAATAAAACGACTGCTAAAAATATCGTTGCTTATCGGGATGAAAATGGGCGCTTTACCACGCGGACCCAGCTCAAAAAAGTTGCCCGTTTAGGCCAAAAAGCGTATGAGCAAGCCGCTGGTTTCTTGCGGATCATTGGGGGCAAAAATGTTTTTGATAACACTGATATTCACCCTGAAAGTTATCCTTTAGCTAAAGCGATCTTAGCAAAAGCGCAGATCAAACAAAAAGAGATCGGGACTGCTTTGGCGGAAGAAAAATTAGCCCATTTTGATGCTAAAACTTTTGCTAAAGCCAATCAAGCGGGACTAGCCACGGTCAAAGATATCGTAGCGAGCTTAAAGAAACCGGGGCGCACTTTACGCGATTCAATGCCAGCACCATTACTAAAAGCCGATGTCTTACACTTAGAAGATCTCAAGGTAGGGATGAAATTACAGGGAACGGTGCGGAATGTTGTCGATTTTGGTGCCTTTGTGGATATTGGGGTCAAGCAAGATGGTTTAGTTCACGTCTCCAAGATGAGTCAAAAATTTATCAAACATCCAAGTCAAGTCGTTACAATCGGTGATATCGTTGATGTTTATGTGACGGATGTCGATCTTAAGCGTGGGCGCATCCAGTTGAGTATGTTAGCGCCAGCCGATGACTGATCAACAGCTTCAAGCACTAGTCGAAGAGCTCTCATTGAAATATTTCAAACGTACTTTTACCCACCGCGCTTACTTCAATCGGCGTTTGAAAACCACTGGAGGGCGGTATTTATTGACAAGTCATGACATCGAGATCAATGAAAAGATGTTGACAAAATATGGCAAAGATACCCTTATCGGAACGATCAAGCATGAGCTTTGTCACTACCATCTGCATTTGACAGGGCGAGGGTATCGGCATCGCGATCAAGATTTCAAACAATTATTGCGTCAGGTCGGAGGCTTACGGTATGCTCCGGTCAGTAGCAAGAATTACCGTTACACATACAGTTGTCAAACTTGCGGGCAAAGATATCTGCGCCAACGTCGGGTCGATATCAAACGTTTTGTCTGCAGTCGTTGTCACGGGAAGTTGCGCCTTTTGAAAAAAATCTAAAAAAATAGTTGCAGGGGTCTAGTTTGTCTGCTATAATTAATTCTGTTGTCGCGGGTATGGCGGAATTGGCAGACGCGTCAGACTAAGGATCTGGTGAGCAATTGAGCTCGTGATGGTTCGAATCCATTTACCCGCATCACTAAGCAGGGCTGTGAATATTCACAGTCCTGTTTTTTCATTTGTGGATAAAAGCAAAGAGGTAGTTTATCCACAAAACGATATGCTATGATAAAGCTAATGATAAATATTTTTGAAAGAGGGCCTACTATGACAGCCGTAAAAATTACCGCAAGTGCGGGGTATCTTCCTGAAAAGGTAGTGACTAATGATGAATTGAGCCAGTTGATGGATACGTCCGATGAATGGATCGTGTCTCATACTGGGATCAAGCAACGGCACTATGCGATCGCTGAAAATACGTCAGATCTAGCTACAAAGGTCGCTCAAAAGTTATTAAAGCAAGCTAAGTTAGATGCGACTGCGATCGATCTGATCATCGTATCAACGATCACACCGGATGCTTTAACACCGGCGACGGCAGCGATCGTCCAAAAAAATATCCAAGCTAGCAATGCCTTTGCCTATGATTTGTCAGCCGCGTGTGCAGGTTTTATCTTTGCGTTGGCAACTGCTGAAAAATTTATCCACAGCGGGATGTATCAGCGTGCAATGGTCATCAGTGCGGAAACTAATTCCAAGATGATGGACTTTAGCGATCGGACCTCAGCAGTCTTTTTTGGGGATGGTGCTGCTGGTGTGATCTTAGAAAAAAGTGCAGGTAAGACAGCGTATTTAGCTGAAAAGATCGCCACACGAGGTAATACTGAAGTTATCCACAGCGGACGTGTGGCACCGCTACAAAAAGTCGCTGCAGACAATTATCCACAACTAGATGCATTCTATCAAGACGGACGAGCAGTTTACAATTTTGTAACAAATGACGTTAATGCTCATATCGATGAATTTTTGGCAGATAATGGTGTTAAACCAGCTGACCTTGATCTAGTGATCACCCATCAAGCTAATTTGCGGTTGATCGAAAACATTGCGCAACATTTAGCTTTGGATATAGACAAGTTTGCGATCAATGTCACTGAAGCGGGAAATACTTCGTCGGTAGGGATCCCGTTAGCCTTGGCGCAAGCTTTAGAGCAGGGAAAACGGCCTAAAAAAGTCTTGTTGACCGGTTTTGGTGCTGGGTTAGCCTATGGCAGTATCTTGTTAGATTTAAGTGAATTTGGAAAATAAAATGTATTTGACCCGTGGATGTAATGCTACAAACACGGGTTTTTTCGTATTTCTAAGTAACATACGATAGATAAATAAGTACAAATATGTAATTTAAGAGTAACATTTCTGTAATCTTACTAGTGTATACTATGAAAAGTAAATAAATCGACGAGGTATCCAAAATTATGTTTTTAAAGAAAGTAATCACAAGTACAGTCGCACTTAGTATGTTGGCTGTGTCTGTTTTAAACACAACAACAGCAGTGAGTGCAGATACTGTATCTGATACTCAAAATGCGATCAATACTAATAAGAATGAAACAGATAAATTATTAAAAGATATTGCATCAGCAAACGCTGACAACATTAAGTTACAAGAACAAATTTCAGATAACACTGAAAAGATCGAAAAATTAAAGACTGATATCGATCAGTCAAATGAAAAGATCGACAAGTTAAATGGTCAGATCGAAGGTGCTAAGGTCGAAGTTGAAAAACGTACAGAAGCACTTAAGGGTCAATTAGTTGCTTTACAAAAGAAATCTGGTGACACAGTTAGTGGTAACATCTACCTTGATTTCGTGATCAACTCAGAAGACTTCTCTGACTTAGTTTCACGTACTTTTGCTGTCAACAAATTGAACCAAGCTAACAAAGAAGCTTTGAACGATGTTAAAGAAGCAAAAGATCAATACACAGCATTATTGAATGAACAAGAAAAGACAAAAGCTAATTTGCAATCAGATAAATCTGAGCTTGAAACAAAGCAAAATGATTTGAAATCAATGAAAGAAAAATCTGATCAACAACAAGCTGACTTAAACAAGAAGATCGAAGATAACAAGGCTACTTTGGTTGCTTTACAATCTCAATATGAAGAAGCAGCAAATGCAGTTAAACTTGCTCAAGATAAGGCAAACGCAACTGCACAAGTTGCTGACGCTAAGAAAGATGATAACAAGTCAAACAACACCGATAACAAAGCTACTGAAAACAAAACAACACCAGAAGCTACGAGTTCTAACGCTGGTAGCATCAGCCAAGGTGATGGTAGCACACATGGTATCGTAGCAGGCAACACATATCCATGGGGGCAATGTACATGGTACGTAAAACAAGTTGCTCCTTGGGCTGGCAATAACTGGGGCAATGGTGGACAATGGGGTTCATCTGCAGCAGCTGCTGGCTTTAGAGTAGATCACTCACCAGCTGCTGGTTCGATCATCGTTTTCTTACCAGGTCAATCTGTTGGTGGTCAATGGACAGCTGATGGTGCTTACGGACACGTTGCTTACGTTGAATCTGTTAACGGTAACTCTGTAACGATCAGCCAAGGCGGTATGGGCTTTAGCAATCCAGCTGGTCCTAACACACAAACAATCTCTGGTGCAGGTAGCTATATCTACATCCACCGTTAAGATAAGCTTTCAAAAGCTCATTGGAAATGATAAGTTCATTTTCAATGAGCTTTTTTGTGTTCTGGAAATATAACGTTGATAAGTAAAGGCGACCAGAATGAGTCTTTACAGCATACTAAATGAAAACCAAAGAAAACCTTTGAAAGATCATAAACGTAAACGCTTGGTAGTGTTATAGCATTTGAGAGCATATAAAAAAACACGCCCGATCGCGTGTCTTTAAAATATTAATAAGCATAATTTCCAGTATGATAGGAAGTGTTGCCATAGTCATTGGTGTAAGTAGTTGTTGGATCATCAGTGGTCTGATAAGTAGGATCATCAGTCGAATCATCGTCAAAACTCTTAGTTGAAGCATCTAAGCCAAGTTGTTTACGGATCGCATCTGAAACTTTTTTCTTTTCAGAAGCAGATGCGACTTGGTATGAAAGACCATCTAGCATAGTATCTTGCCCTTGTAGCACGTTAGATTCGATCGTTTGACCAGCATCTTTATAGCTAGTTGCGATCGTGATCATATCGCCATAAGTTAGATCGGTCTGCATATTGCTTCCGATCGATTTAAGTAATTTTTGATAGTTAGAGACCGCAGAAACAGAAAGTGATTTATTAACGATGGCTTCGATAACTTGCTTTTGCCGTTTTTGTCGACCGTAATCACCTTCTGGATCATCATAACGCATTCGTGAGTAAGCCAAGGCTTGCTTCCCATTTAGCGTTACTGTTTTACCCTTAGTTACATCAGCATCTTCATACTTGAAGGTAAGTAGTGGTTTGATCGTGATCCCCCCCACGGCATCAACGATCTGCGTCAGACCACGCATATTGACTAACACGTAGTAATCGATCGGGATATCAAGTGTATCTTGGATCGTTTCGATCGCAGTTGAGACACCACCGATCGTGTAGGCTGAGTTGACTTTATCATATGAATTGACTGAGTCTGGGACCTCGACTTTAGTATCGCGTGGGATACTTGTTAGAGTAGTTGTCTTAGTTTCTGGATTTAAAGTGGCGACAATGATCGTATCGGTTCGCCCGGTGTCATCGCGCCCTAGATCACCTGTGTCGGTCCCAAGCAGTAAGATCGAGATCGGACGCTTGTCTTTTAAGACAGAGGAAACGTCGCGACTCTTAGTTACATTTGAACCGTTGTAGGTCTTGTCTAACGTGTTTTTAGCTGAATTTAGAATGTGATATATGTAAGTTCCAGCTCCCAAAAAAACGATCAAGGTCAATACTAATAAAGTCCAACAGATCCGTTTGCGTAATTTGGGATCACGCTTTTTGACATGCGAGGTCGAACTTTTTCTCGATCGCGGTTCAATTTCATTATTCATATATGGTGCTCCTTATTTTTTATGCTCTCTCATTGAATTATACACGTTTGGACATAAAATATAAGGTTTAGGAAGGAATTTTAATTTAAATTAAGATTTAAGTCAAATATTTCTTTTTGTAAAAAGCCCGAAAATACAGGGATTTTGTGCTATAATCGGTAATGTTACATATTGTTTACAAAATCGTGAAAGTAACACGGTAATTTACATTGATAGTTTGGAGGCAAAAATGGAACAGCAGAAAAATTTTAGTAAAAAAGCTACTAAAAGAAAACGTGCGCCATTATCCAAGCATCACCATATGACTATCCGATGGGACGAATTTATCGGAGATGCCGGCGATGAATTGGCAATTGATGCAAGTTTAAAGGAGCGAGCAGCGATCGTTGGGCGGATCGGGATCTTGATGCTCGCCTGTGGAACTGGGGCCTGGCGCGTTAGAAATTCAATGAATATTATTGCCCGAGTTCTAGGCTTGACCTGTACGGCTGATGTTGGTCTAGTCTCGATCGAATACACTTGTGTCGAACTCGATGAAAGTTATACTCAAACTTTGGCACTAGCGACTTCAGGTGTCAATACGAGTAAGTTGACTGATCTCGAGTGGTTTGTTCGAGAATTTGAACGCCATGGTCGGCAGATGACGATCTCAGATATCCATTATTTGATCGATCAGATCCGAGCTAAATCAGGTTTATATAAACCACCTGTTTTAGGTTTAGCAGCTGCGCTTGCCTGCAGTGCCTTTGTCTTTTTACTTGGTGGTGGTTTGATCGAAATGATCTGTGCCTTTATAGGGGCGGGCTTTGGCAATTATGTGCGCGCTAAGATGAATCAGCACAAGATCACATTATTTGCGGGGATCTTTGTCAGTGTGGCGGTGGCCTGTTTGATGTATATGGTCTCTTTTCGTGGGATCGAGGCACTGTTTTCTGTTTCTAGTCGTCACGAAGCAGGCTATATTGGAGCGATGTTATTTGTGATCCCAGGATTTCCATTTATTACAAGTGGACTAGATATCGCTAAACTTGATATGCGTTCGGGTTTGGAACGCATGGCACATGCCTTGACGATCATCATCGTTGCCACCATGGTCGGTTGGTTGACTGCGATGAGCATCAACTTTAAGCCCGAAGATTTTATCCCCTTGCAACTCACTTCTTGGCAGTTGCTCGCTTTAAGGCTACCAGCTAGTTTTTGTGGTGTCTTTGGCTTTTCCTTGATGTTCAATAGCTCACCTAAACTAGCTTCAACAGCGGGGATCATTGGGGCCTTAGCGAATACGTTACGTTTGGAATTAGTCGATTATACTAGCGTTCCTCCTGCAGCTGCCGCCTTTGTTGGAGCCTTGCTGGCAGGTTTGTTGGCTTCGATATTGGGGAAAAAAGCCGGTTATCCACGCATTTCTTTGACAGTACCTGCGATCGTGATCATGGTCCCTGGGCTTTACATGTATCGGGCGGTGTACAACATTGGCTTAAACTCGATCAGTGTTGGGGCATATTGGTTGACTCAAGCAACATTGATCGTCTTGGCTTTACCTTTGGGCTTGATCGCAGCTCGGATCTTGACAGATCCAAAATGGCGATATAGTGATTGATATTTAATAAAAAAGAAGCGACAGACCTTTTTTGACGCTTCTTTTTTCGTTATAGTAGTAGAAGTAAGATCAATTGGAAAGGAAATGACGGATGACAAAGTTAGTATTGATCCGGCATGGTCAAAGTTTAGCTAATCAAGAAAACGAATATACTGGCTGGTCGGATTCGCCTTTGACAGTTCAAGGTATCAGAGAAGCTAAAATAGCTGGTGAAAAATTACGTCAAACAGGGATCGTATTTGAACACGTACATACATCAGTTTTGCAACGTGCGATCAAAACAGCCGATATCGTGTTAACTGAGTTAGGGCAGGAGTATTTACCACTCACCAAAACTTGGCGCTTAAATGAACGACATTATGGTGCATTGCGTGGACTGAATAAAGACTATACCCGTAAACTTTATGGAAAAAAGCAAGTAGCTTTGTGGCGTCGGTCATTTGAAGCTATCCCGCCTTTGTTGGAAAAGCCCCAAAACGATCGCCGCTATCAAGGGTATCCTAAAACGATCGTCCCACGAGCCGAGAGCTTAAAACAGGCCTCAGCTCGGATCATCCCTTACTGGGTCGATCATATTGCTCCGCGGGTACTGCAAGGAAAAGATCAATTGATCGTGGCTCATGGTAGTACTTTACGGGCATTGATCAAATACCTAGAAGCGATCTCAGATACAGGGATCGATGGGGTCGAAGTTGCTAATGCAGCGCCGATCATCTATGAATTAGACGATAAATTACAGATCATCTCTAAAACGACATTGTAAAAAAGATCTCACTGAAGTTATCAAAACCTCAGTGAGATCTTTTTATATCGTTAAGCCAATGAACCCATAGGATCCCAAGGTGCTAGGACTTTAGGTTCTTCTTTTAGAACTTCTTTTAATTCATCAGGTAAGAAATTCTTGTTGATAACGATCTGGTAGCAATATTCATCCATCCAGTCATCTGTCATCACAAAAAATCCTTTCGTCCCGACTTTATCACCCCAAGAGTTTTCAACTTTCCATTTCTTAGGTCGACCGTCAATAAGATCGACTCCAGTCAAGACCATAGCATGTGTCATCAAGCTTTCGCCGTAATCTAAGCGTTCTGCTTTTGACATTGCAAGGTCAACATCAAAGAGTTGATCGCGGTGGTAGAGTTCAGTATCCATGATCCCTTGTTTGCGGTCAGAAGATTTGCCGACATCACAACCGAACCAAACGCTTTCTCCTGACTCTAACTGCTTGACAGCTAATTTTTTGAAGGTATCCATATCAACGTTTAAGTGCCGTACTTCACGCCCACCAACGACATTGCCTAACATATCAACTGTGTACATGTGGTTGAAAGGCTTATCATCTGTTGGTCCGTTGATCACTGAGATGTAATCTTTGGTTTCCCAACCGAGATATTTATCGAAGAATTCTTTTGGCGTCAAGTCACGATCAAGGTGATAGTTGTTATCTTTATCACGATATTCAAAATCAAACGTTGCCGGTGGTTCACCAAAGCTGTAAGCCGCCATGCGATAAACTTCAGCTAACATTTTTTCTTTTTGAGTTTCGATCTGAGCTTCAGTTGCCTTATTTTGAACTAATTCGCGCAACAAGACTGCATCTTTACGCAATTTAAGGTTCAAAAGTGAATTGAACTCACTTGAAGCTGAGGAGTTGTGGGTCTCTGGCATAGCAGACTTAGGCATAACGCCATATTTTTCGATCAAGCCCATGATCATATCCCATTGGCCACCATCTTGTTGTGGCGTTGCTAGCAACCACGCAACTTTCCGGTCAGACGTTGGGAAGCCTGCTGTTTTTAAGATGTTTTCATAAAAATAATTTGCTTTTTCAAGTTTATCCCAGAAGAATGTAAAGTTTTGTGATAATTCAAAATCATCTGGTAGATTTAAGCGATTGCGTAGATCGTGACGCAAAGTATTCAAGGCAGCAAACATCCAGCAACGACCGGATTGTTTTTGATCAGCGACCTTACCTGTATCAAGATCGACCGAGAAAACAGGTGTTGTGTTTACTTCCGCACGATAGTCACGGCTGGAAGCTAGGATCCCATTTTGTGTTACAGTCCGTTCAAGAACACGGTGATCATTACGTTTTTCAAGTAAATTTTTAAAATTTTTGAGTTGCGCAGTGCTGATTGATTTAGTCACTGGAAATCATCCCCCTTTAATGAACTACTAATAGTGTAGTCCTCTTTTAGCTATAAGTAAACAATGAATTAGCTTTAAATTATTAAATCTAATTTTTTTAATATTAGTCTATGGTGATAAAAGCTACAAGTTTTGACTGAATTACAAAAAGAAGCACATTTTGGTGCTTCTTTTTGTAAAATGTACTAGTCACGGGCATGTAAGACTACAGGCCCGACTTGTTTGCCAACGATCACATCGTTTACCATATCTAAGAAAAGACCGTGTTCAACGACGCCGACCTGGTGGATGAGATATTCGGCTAAAGCGTGTGGATCATCGATCTGTTTTAGGTGTAGGTCGATGATGTAATTATCTGAATCGGTCAATAAGAGACTACCATTTTCTTGTTTGCGAAAAGTTGGATTCAAGCCCTTAGCCACAAAACGGTCAAATAATTTTTGGCTACCATATGGGATGACCTCAACTGGTAATGGAAAAGCGCCTAATTTATCGACCATCTTGCTTTCATCCACGATCCAGAGGACTTTAGTGGAGTTGACTGCAACGATCTTTTCAAATAAAAGAGCAGCGCCCCCACCCTTGATACCTTGAAAATCGCTTGAGATCTCATCGGCACCATCGATCACGATATCGATATGGTCAGCTTCATCGACTGAGATCAAAGGAATGCCTAAGGCTTCAGCTTGTTTAGCTGTAACACTTGAGGTAGTCACGCCAGTTATTTGGAGATCTTCTTCAGCGATCCTACGTCCCAAAGCATCGACCATATAGCGGACGGTCGAGCCGGTACCTAAGCCGACGATCATGCCATTTTTGACCCATTCAACTGATTTTTCGCCTACCAGACGTTTTAGTTCATTTTGATTCATGTAAAAGATCCTTTCAGATTTAACTTATTTATTTTGCTTGAATAATAAGTGTTCAAGTTCAGGATTAGCTGCAAAATATTTTTGCGTGTAAGAGCACAAAGGCAGGATCGTCTTATTTTGCGCCTTTGCGTGCTCTAAAAAGAAGACGGTCATCTTTTTTGCAAGTCCTTGGCCACGTGCTTGTTCAGCGACAAATGTACGTTCGATAACATAAGTTTGGTCATTGTTGATCATTTTAAAGCCAATATTACCGAGCATTTCTTGCTGCTCGTTTTGACAAATTAGTTGGTCGTCTTGCCAGATGAAATCCATATCTATCACCCCAAATTAAATAATTATCAGCGGTAAAAAACATAACATTAAATAATGTGAAATGCTGTTTGCCTTCAAAATTAATGGTATCATAAATATAGTACTGACAACTACTAAAATGAATGGGGTTTGAGAAATGAAAAGAGGATTTGAGATCGTTTCAAAATATCAAGGTGAGGACTTGACGTTGCCAGTTAGAGCAACACAAAATGCAGCGGGCTATGATTTTTGTGCAGCTAAAGATTTTGTCTTGCCAAGTATTTGGAAGCGTAACTTTTTGAAGGTCTTACATGCGTTACGTAAACAAAAAGAGTATACGGTAGAAGATATGGTGGCTGCTAATAAGGTCTTAAAGCCATACCTTGTGCCAACTGGGATCAAGGCTTATATGCAGCCTGATGAGTTCTTGATGTTGGCTAACCGCTCCAGCAATCCGTTAAAACACGGTTTGATCTTACCAAATGGGGTCGGGATCGTTGATGCTGATTATTATGGAAATGATAACAATGAAGGCGAGATCTTTTTCCAATTGGTCAATTTTGGGTTAACGGACAAAGTGATCAAAAAGGGTGAAAGATTAGGCCAAGGCATCTTTTTGCCGTATCTTTTGGCTGATGATGAAGCAGCGCCTTTAGCTAAGAGAACTGGTGGTTTTGGTTCATCAGGACGTTAGGAATTTAAAGATATCTTATGATTTTTTTTAATGATTTTCGGGTATACTAATATTTTATAAGTAGAGGGGGGCAATTATGGCAAAAGTCAAAACTAGATATGTATGTCAAAACTGTGGCTATGTATCACCGCGCTATTTGGGGCGGTGTCCTAACTGTAGTGAATGGAACACTTTAGTTGAAGAAGTTGAACAAAAAAGTGTGGCCGTTAAAGCTGCCCCACGAGTTACTTTGACAGGAACAACGAATACCCCACAAAAGATCGATACGATCGAGATCTCACAGACACCTAGAGTTGATACGAAAAATGGTGAATTGAATCGTGTCTTAGGTGGTGGTGTGGTTCCAGGATCAATGGTCTTGATCGGGGGCGATCCTGGGATCGGTAAATCAACGTTGCTTTTACAAGTTTCGGGAAGTTTATCAGATCAAGGGGGAAAGTTGCTCTACGTTTCAGGTGAAGAAAGTGCTAACCAGATCAAGATGCGTGCTCAACGCTTGGGGGTCTCAGGTAGTGAATTTTACCTTTACCCTGAGACTGATATGGGAAGTATTTTACAAAATATCGAAGACTTAAAACCAGACTATGTCATCATTGACTCAGTTCAAACGATGCAGATGCCAGAAGTTACTTCGGCAGTCGGGAGTGTGGCGCAGATCCGCGAAGTGACTGCTGCTTTGATGCAAGTTGCTAAGACAAATGGGATCACGATCTTTATCGTTGGTCATGTGACTAAGGGTGGCGCGATCGCCGGGCCGAAGATCTTAGAGCATATGGTCGATACGGTGTTGTACTTTGAAGGTGATATGCATCGCACCTACCGGATCTTACGTGCAGTTAAAAATCGTTTTGGTTCGACTAATGAGATCGGCGTGTTTGAGATGCGCGATGGCGGTCTAGTTGAAGTACCTAATCCATCTGAGATCTTTTTAGAAGAGCGTTTAAGTGGCGCGACCGGTTCGGCTGTCGTGGTCTCAATGGAAGGGACACGCCCGATCTTAGCAGAGATCCAAGCGTTAGTCACCCCAACTGCATTTGGCAATGCTAAGCGAACAACGACGGGATTAGATCACAATCGGGTCTCGTTGATCATGGCAGTGCTCGAAAAGCGTGCTGGGCTACTTTTGCAAAATCAAGATGCTTACTTGAAAGCAGCTGGGGGCGTTAAATTAGACGAACCTGCGATCGATCTAGCTATTGCGATGAGTTTGGTGTCGAGTTATCGTGACCAACAGACTGCGCCAGACGACTGCTTTATCGGTGAATTAGGTTTGACCGGTGAGATCAGACGTGTGACCCGGATCGACCAAAGAATATCTGAAGCAGCTAAATTAGGCTTTAAACGGGTCTTTATTCCCCAAAATAATTTAAATGGTCTGGAATTGCCAACTAATATCGATGTGGTCGGCGTTAAGACGATCAGTGAAGCTTTAAGGCATGTTTTTTAAGAAAGGGGTCATTAATACATGCGCAAACGAATAATCCAATTGATCTTTGCGTTCCTCGGTATCGGGGCGGGGTATTCCTTTTTGCCCGGTCTGTGGGACCTATTAAACATTCAGATACAAGTTTTATATAATCCGATCGTAAATATGTTTATCGGGTTAGTTTTAATGATGCTATGCTCATTTATCTTAGCTGAACCACTTGAAGGTGTACTAAAAAAAGTCGAAGAGACACTTGCTAAACAAAAGACCGAGGCGATCATTTCTGAGAGTATTGCAATTATTGTGTCACTTGTGATCGCGGTCTTGATCTCAACGCTTTTTTGGCAATCACCACTGTTCTTTATCAATACGATCTTGCCAGTGATCGTGATGATCTTATTTGCCTATCTCGGCTGGTTCGTAGGACGCACGCGCTTAGGTGATCTGCCTAAGTTGTTCTCGACGCGGGCTAAGAAAAAAGAAGCCGAAGAAAATAACGTTTTAGAACGTAAAGTAGGCGACAACTTTTATAAATACAAATTGTTAGATACTAACATTTTGATCGATGGTCGGATCTATGATCTCGCCAAGACTGGCTTTTTAGAAGGGACCTTAGTCGTACCTAACTTTGTCTTGTATGAATTGCAATATATCGCTGATTCAGGTGATAGTATCAAACGTGTTCGTGGGCGACGTGGACTAGATATTTTGAATAAGTTGCAAAATGAAAAGATCGTGCCAGTTGAGATGTATGAAGGCGATTTTGATGATATCCAAGAAGTTGATTCCAAATTGATCAAGCTTGCCAAAATGTTAGATGCGGTGATCGTAACTAATGACTACAATTTGAATAAAGTCAGCGAATTTCAAAATGTGAAGGTTTTAAACGTCAATGCGTTGGCTAAGTCACTCAAGCCTCGAGTGATCCCAGGTGAACGGTTGAACGTCATGGTGATCAAGAACGGGACTGAGCGTCAACAAGGAGTCGCTTATCTCGATGATGGTACGATGATCGTGGTTGAAGATGGGCGTTATTATATGAACAAGACGATCGAAGTTGAAGTTACTTCAGCGATCCAGACCGATGCTGGGCGGATGATCTTTGCAAAACCTTATCATTCTAAGAAGAAGTTACGTGAAAAAAACTAAGGAATTAGCCTAGAGTAGTTTATTTTTTGCCTTATTCATTGTAAAATTGTAGGGTATGTAAAGTAATAACAAGAAAGAGGCGCTTAAATTGGCAAAAGATAAGATTCGCGTTCGTTATGCACCAAGTCCAACGGGGCATTTGCATATCGGTAATGCACGAACCGCGTTATTTAACTATTTATTTGCACGTCACAATAAAGGGACATTCGTTTTACGAATTGAAGATACGGATACTAAACGTAATATTGCAGACGGCGAAAAAAGCCAGCTCGATAACCTTAAATGGTTAGGGATCGACTGGGATGAAGGTCCAGATAAACCAGGTAAATATGGGCCTTACCGTCAGTCCGAACGTAAAGATATCTACCAACCATTGATCCAAGAATTATTGGACAAGGGTCTAGCGTATGAATCTTATATGACAGAAGAAGAATTACAAGCGCAACGTGAAGAACAAAAAGCTAATGGTGAAGCACCACGTTATATCTACGAATACGAAGGTATGACAGCTGATCAGATCAAAGCTTCACAAGAAGAAGCTAAAGCAAAAGGCTTAAAACCAGTTATCCGGATCCGTTTACCACATGATAAGGTCTACGAATGGGATGATATCGTTAAAGGTAAAGTTAGCTTTAATTCCGATACTATCGGAGGCGACTTTGTGATCCAAAAACGCGATGGGATGCCAACTTACAACTTTGCGGTAGTTGTAGATGATCACTTGATGAATATCACGCACGTTTTACGTGGTGATGATCATGTGGCTAACACACCAAAACAATTGGCTGTTTATGATGCTTTTGGCTGGGAAGCTCCAGTCTTTGGGCATATGTCACTTATCATCAACTCCGAAACAGGTAAGAAGCTTTCCAAGCGTGATGAATCTGTCTTGCAATTTATCGAACAATATCGTTCACTAGGTTACTTGCCAGAAGCAATGTTTAACTTCATCACCTTGCTTGGTTGGTCGCCAGTGGGTGAATCTGAGATCTTTTCACAAAAAGATTTTGTCAAGATGTTTGATCCAAAACGTTTAAGTAAATCACCAGCAGCCTTTGATGGTAAGAAACTTGAATGGATCAACAACCAATATGTCAAATCGGCTGATAGTGATGAGATCACAGATTCATCTTTGAAGCAATTGATCAAAGCGGGCAAGATCCAAGCAGATCCAGATACGATGGAGATCCAATGGGTCCGTCAATTAGTTAACTTGTATAAGCGTCAAATGTCTTATACGGGTCAATTAGCTGAAATGGCTGAGATCTTCTTCACTGAACCACCAATGCTAGATGAAGAAGCTAAAGCTGAATTAGCAGATGAGTCAGCAACGATCGTGTTAGAAGAATTTGCTAAGCAAGCAAAACAATTACCGATTTTTGATGCTGTATCTATCCAAAATATGATCCGTCAGATCCAAAAAGATACTGGTGTGCGTGGGCGCAAGCTTTACATGCCTATCCGGATCGCAACGACGCGTGAAATGCATGGACCGGAATTAGCTCCTTCGATCGAGCTTTTAGGTCGCCAAAAAGTTTTGGAACATTTGGATAAGACTTTAGCTGAAATGAAAGCTTAGAATATAATAACAAGCTGCGATAAAAAAGACATTAGTCTGCGCAAGGGCAGCTTAATCAGGGCTGTGACAAAAGTTGCAGCCCTTTTATTTTATCTGTACGAAGCAAGTCGCTTTGCTCCACACTCAAATAACGTGTTGCACAAGTTTAAGGCTAGTGAATAACAAGGCTCTAAGCCAGATGCAAAAAGCGCATCAGTCTTATAGCCCAGTTATTCATACGCCTTAACCCAAGTTGTTACACTCAAATAAAAGGGGGTTTACAATATGATCCAGATCTATAATACTTTAACAAAAGAAAAAGAAGCGTTTAAACCGCTTGTTGCTGGTAAGGTCAGCATGTATGTCTGCGGGCCCACTGTTTATAATTATATCCACATCGGTAATGCTCGCTCAGCGATCGCTTTTGATACTGTTCGACGCTACCTTGAATATCGTGGCTATGAAGTAAATTATGTTTCTAACTTTACCGATGTTGATGATAAGATCATCAAAGCTAGTCAAGAAACGGGTCTATCTGTTCAAGAAGTGACAACTAAATTTATTGCAGCCTTTTATGAAGATATCGCTGCTTTGAACATCAAAAAGGCAAGCAAAAATCCGCGAGTCATGGAAAATATGCCAGAGATAATTGATTTTATCGCTACTTTAGTGGATAAAGGCTATGCTTATGAGGCGCAAGGAGACGTGTATTATCGTGCCCGTAAATTTAAAGACTACGGGAAACTTTCGGGACAATCGATCGATGCTTTAGAACAAGGAGCCAGTGAACGTGTCCAAGCAAGTGATCAAGGCAAAAAAGAAGATCCATTAGATTTTGCACTTTGGAAAAGTGCTAAACTTGGAGAGATCGCTTGGGATTCTCCTTGGGGTAAAGGACGTCCAGGATGGCATATCGAATGTTCTGTGATGGCTGGTAAATATCTTGGTAAGACGATCGACATTCACGCTGGTGGTCAAGATCTGGAATTTCCACACCATGAAAATGAGATCGCTCAAAGTGAGGCTAAAAATGATCAAAAGTTTGCCAACTATTGGATGCACAATGGTTTTGTAACGATCGGTCAAGACGATGAAAAGATGAGTAAGTCACTGGGAAACTTCGTGACGGTCCATGAATTAGTCAAAAAGATCGATCCGCAGATCATCCGCTTCTTGATGGCAACGACACAATATCGTCATCCGATCCGCTATAGTCAAGCCAATTTAGATGATGCTAAGACTAACTTGAACAA
The DNA here is from genome assembly GCF_948826705.1 of uncultured Ligilactobacillus sp. NCBI lineage: Bacteria > Bacillati > Bacillota > Bacilli > Lactobacillales > Lactobacillaceae > Ligilactobacillus > uncultured Ligilactobacillus sp. The sequence continues at coordinate 18,504 of NZ_CAQLEL010000119.1, read as the reverse complement.
ATTAAAGACAGCTGCGCAAAATGTGCGCTATCGCTTGGAAGATGCTGGTGATGGTGCACTTGATGCTGAGGTCCAAGCCAAAGTTGAAGAATTAGTAGCGAAATTCAAAGTAGCGATGGATGATGACTTTAATACGCAAAATGGGATCACAGTGGTCTATGAATTAGCGCGTGAATTAAATGTTTATGCAGCTAGAGAAGAGGTCGATCGCGAAACTTTAGAATATCTTTTGCAAAATTTTGCAACTTTAGTCGAAATTTTTGGGATCGAATTTGAAAATGAAGAGCTCGGTGATGAAAAAATCGAAGCGTTGATCAAAAAACGTGATGAAGCGCGAGCAAACCGTGATTTTGCCACAAGTGATGAGATCAGAGATATTTTGAAAGATCAAGGTATCATTTTAGAAGATACCCCACAAGGTACACGATGGAAGAGAGGGTAAAATGGCAGATTACAAACAGGTAAATGGGATCGCACTTGCTTATATGGGGGATGCGATCTATGAAGTCTATATCAGAAAGCATTTATTAGATGAAGGGATGACTAAACCAACACGTTTGCATCATCGCGCGACGCACTATGTATCGGCTAAAGCACAAGCGATGCTCATCAAAAAAATGGAAGAACAAGAACTGTTAACACAAGAAGAACAAGAGTATTTTCGACGCGGTAGAAATGCAAAGAGTTATACTTCGGCTAAGAACACTTCAGTTGTGACTTATCGGATCTCGACTGGTTTTGAAGCTTTGTTTGGTTATCTTTATCTAAGTGGACAGACGAAGCGTCTAGATGAACTAGCAGCTTGGTGCATCAAAACAGTTGAAGCGGAGGGAAAATAATGGCAACAAATGAAGATTTTGTGATCGGACGCCACCCGGCTGTGGCAGCTTTGAAGAGCAATCAAGCGGTCAATAAAGTATTTTTACAATCAGGTCTAAAAGCCGATGCCTTAAAAGAAGTGGCTAGTTTGGCCAAGAAAAAAGGTGTGATCGTCAACCAAGTTCCAAAAGCTAAGTTAGATCTATTAGCTGATGGTCAAAACCACCAGGGGGTCGTGTTGGCTGTAGCGGCTTATGAATATGCGAGTTTAGATGATCTATTTGCTAAAGCTCAGGCTAAAGATGAAGATCCATTTTTTATCATCTTAGATGGCATCGAAGACCCACACAATTTAGGATCGATCATGCGAACAGCTGATGCTGCGGGAGTGCATGGGATCATTATTCCTAAGCGCCGAGCTGTGCAATTGACCTCGACAGTAGCGAAGACTTCAACTGGAGCGATCGAATATGTGCCAGTATGTCGGGTAACTAATCTTGTTCAAACAGTCGAAGAGCTTAAAAAACGGGGTATTTGGGTCTTTGGAACTGATATGCAGGGGACTGATTTTAGAAAATGGAGTGCCAAGGGACCTACTGCTTTGGTGATCGGCAATGAAGGTAAAGGGATCGCACCATTACTTAAGAAAAAGTGTGATGAGATGTTGACGATCCCAATGGTCGGCCATGTTCAAAGCTTAAATGCTAGTGTTGCTGCTAGTCTCTTGATCTACCAAGGCTTTACTTCACGGGGCAATTAACGATGAAAAAGCGAATTTTGATCGTTGATGCCTACAATATGATCGGGCATTGGCCAGAATTAGAGAAGTTGAAAAAGGCTGATCGTTTAGAAGAAGCTCGCGATAAACTATTATATATTCTCTCAGATTATTATAAGCAAAGTAATGCAGAGATCATTGTAGTTTTTGATGCGATGTATGTGCCGGGATTATCAAAAAGTTATGAACAGTATGGTCTGCAAGTTATTTGGACTGATGAAGGCCAAACTGCTGATAGTTATATTGAATCTTTAGCTGGAAAATTGCAGACACGTTTGACCCAAGTTGAAGTTGCGACCAGCGATGGAGCTGAACAGTGGACGATCTTTTCGCAAGGTGCTTTGCGCAAGCCAGCTTGGGAGTTGTACCAAGATATAAAAAGGGCCAAGCGTGAAGTTCATGTGGCCGCAAGACAATACCAAGATCAAGCGTTAGTTAGACGGTCGCCATTTAGTGACGAGCAGTTGGATGTTTTAGCTAAGTTGCGCGATGACCTTTCTAAATAAGAGTTTTAAGTCGAGTTCGAGTAGGACTCGACTTTTTGTTAGAAAAAATATGAAAATATAATATAAAAATATTTGTATTTTATCATTTTGTTAACTATTTGTTGATTTTTTAAAATTTTGCTAAAATATCCAATTTTTTAGCTAAAAAATAAAATTATTTTGTACTAATTTTGCTGGAATATTAATTCCTAAAATTTTATAAGTAATGTAAACTTTAGGAGTATTAATAAATAATTAGTTAAAGGAGAGAATCTGACAAATGGTCTCTAAAAATAATAAAGACTTTTATTTGAGAAAATCTGCTAACAAGGTTTCTAAGTATACGATCAAGAAACTTAGTGTTGGCGTTGCCTCTGTCTTATTGAGTACCACCTTCTTTCTGGGTACAGCAGCTAGTGCTGATGCTACGGGGGACGATCAAGCTAAAGAAACAGAAGCAACATCATCTTCTACCGATGCAACAGATCTAAGTAGCTCAGAAGTAACACTTAAAAGTTCGACCACTGCTACAGAAGACACATCATCTTCCACCACGACCGATGCTGTAGCAGAACAACAACCAGCTACTGAAGCTCAAAGTAGCCCAGCTTTTGAAGACACAACAGTTTCCCAAACAGAAGTATCATCTTCCACCGATAATTCTACAAAATCCTCCCCTGAACAAACAGAAAAACAAGATACAACAGCTAAAAATAACCAACAAGCTACAGAAGAAGTAGCAAATACTACAACAGAACAAACATCACAAGCAAAAGACATTGTAACAACAGCTGATGCAACTAAAGCATCTGCAACAACAACTGATACACCAGTCGAAGTTCCAGCAACTTTCCGTCGTATCAGCCCAAATGCCTCCTTACGTGCTGCAACAGCAACACCAACAACTGATGAAGGTGTAACAGTTACTAGCTGGTCACAATTAGTTAGTGCCTTACGTAACTCTAATAATTCCTTGATCAATGTTAATGGTACCCTTACAGCAACAAGTACTGAAGATATTGGTTATTCTGGTCATAAGGTAACAGTTAAAGGTCAAAATGGTGCAGGGATCAATTTTGGCACAAATCTACTTACCACAACAGGTAGCGGTTGGGACTTGACCTTTGATAATTTGCGTATCATAACTGGTAGTGGTCGTGGTGTGATCGATACAGGACAAGGCAATAATACGATAACCTTTAAAGATGTTACTCACACTGGTAATTCCCTATTTGGGGGAGCAAGAGCAGATACAGCTAATAATGCTTTGATCTCAGGGGCTAATACTACTATCAAGATCGAAGGTAATACGACATCTACTGTTAATACCGCGCCATTTGTTCAGGCCTATGGTAATTCTGGTAGGCAATACGGCGTAACTATCCAGAATAATGGCACTATATTAGAGAGTGGCACAGCAAATATCCATGATGCTAAAGCTGTTATTATAGCTGATGGGGCTAATTTTACCTTAAATCGTAGTTCAATTGGTGATGGTATCAAATTGATCAGTGACGGCGGAAGTGTTTCTGTTGGCAACAATGCGACTTTCACTATTAATATGAATACCAACAATGCTACAGATAGTGCTCGATATCATAATGCTGGTATTTTCATGGAAAATAGTGGTAGTTTCACGACTGGGCGTAACTCTACCGTAAACATGAATACAAGTATCGGTCAAGCTGTTTCGATCGGAGCAGATCGTCCGGGTATTGCAGTTACAGACAGAGATCGCTTCGGTGGTTATACAGCTAACCAATCACGTAATGCTGGTCCTACAACGGTGAAGTTTGGTGATTATTCGAACTTTAATTTCACTGGACGTGATGGTTTTATCTTAGGTAACAATGCTAACTTTACTTCCGGTGAATATTCAAATGTTCATTTCCAAAATAAAGGAAATGGTGTAGCGCTCGATCTTGCAAATGACTCTAATATTGTTATTTCTAAACATTCTAACACGTTATTTGAATCAGATGGTAAGGGTAACAAAGCTGGAACTGATGGCTCAGACACGATCTCAGGTTCATACAACGCATATAACTATATTGGAGTAAATGAAGGCGGTAACATCTTGATCGATGAATTTGCGACCTTCAGAGTTATCATGACAAATCGTGGTGCTAACCCTTGGGATGACGTGATCTCACTTGATTCGCGTAAAGCAACGACTTCGGCGAGCTTTGTTTCTAAGAAGGGTGCGGTCGTCGATATTCGTGATGATAATACCAACTTCTATGCTGAGTTGATCTCCTTCCCATTAGGTGCTGCTAACTCGTTGATCGACATTCAAAATCCATTGTATCTCAACTTACAACGTTATTCTGCAGGTGGCAAGATCGATGGTTGGATGCCAGTTGGTGGGACAGAGATCTTGCTAACAGATAACAAAAACTATGGTAACCTCATTTATATGGGAGGCACTAAGGGTGTCTTGAAGATCGGTGGAACAGATTATGTTGTCTACCAACAGATCAAATCCGATAGTGCACAACAGATCTGGCTAAATATTAACAGTATGACTTCACCAAAACACGGGTTCAACGCTGCAGAGATTTACAATAATAACGTTAATCCAGATATGTCGATCTCTGGTGTTGATCTAACAGCAAATGTAGCGGCAAATAATGTTAAAGATAATAATACGTCACCTACAGCTAAGGGAGCCCAAGGGACTGCCCCATACTATGGTATTTCATCACAACGTGCTAATCATCAGATCTGGTTCCCGCACGGTACAGAAGTACAAGCTGCTGGACAACATCAAAATGTGATCAAGTATGTTTATGAAGACGGCACAGAAGCCGCACCAACAGTGACCCAAACAGTTGATGTGACACGTGATATCAAACTTGATATCACTCCAGATCAAATTGATGCAATTAGAAAATATGCAGCTACACATAATGCAGATCAAATTTTAGACTATATCAAGAATGCATATGCTGTTACTAAAGACTCTGGGTGGAAAGTTACTAATGGAGAAAACACTAAGACTGCTTATGATGCAGTAAATACACCAACGATCGCTGGTTATACTGCAAGTATCCAGTCGACTAACGCTAATGGTGTGACAGTTGGTGGCAATGTAGCATCTATTCATGCAACATTAGATATGCCAAATGATACTGTTGTTGAAAATGGTAAATTGACAGAAGCTTTTATGAACAACAACGGTATGGCACCAATGCCTGCAAACTACGAGACAGTTGTTGTCTACAAGAAAGAAGTTCAAGATCAAACTGTAACGATCATTTATCAAGATAAGACAAATGGCAATGCAGTCTTAGCGACTGATACGATCACAGGTAAACCGGGAACAGAACTTGGATATACAACAACAGATAAGATCACAGAATTAACCAACAAGGGTTACAAGTTAGTTACTGATGGTGTGCCAAAGAATGGTACATTTGGTGATACTCCAGAAACTTACTACGTGACATTTGAACATGACACAGTAACAATTACACCAAACGATCCAAAAGGGCCAAACACACCGATCAACCCTAACAATCCAGCTAGTCCGAAATATCCAACAGAAGCGCAAGCAGATAATCTTAAAGCAACAGCTACATTGACAGTTCATTATAAAGATGAATCTGGTGCAACTAAGGCAGCTGACAGGACAGCTAATGTTGAGGTGACACGGACAGTAACGATCGATAAAGTAACAGGTGAAGTGCTTTCTTCAACACCTTGGACTGCAGCTAACGCAGATTATACTTCTGTGGTAACACCAGTTGTTGCTGGTTATGTAGCTACAACTGAAGAATACGACACAAACGATGGTCGTGGTACGATCAACGCTGATAAAGCAGTTGACGGTGTGAAAGTTGTTGTTAATGCTAATGCACAAACTGGCGCTACAGCGACAACACCATCTGAAGTAACTGTTGTTTACAAAAAAGTGGGTAACTATGTACCAGTCGATTCTGTAACTAAAGAACCGATCCCAGGCGCAACTAAGACACCTTATGCAAATGATCCAAGCGATCCAACTAAGGTGACAGGGAACAACACACCAACGACACCAACTGGTTACGAGCCACAAAATCCAAATGGTACAAACAACACTTACACACCAAATACAGATCCAACTAAGGATACTGAACAAGAATTTGTGAAGACCCCAGATGCTCAACGGGCGACCTTGACAATTATTGACAAGGACAGAAATGATGCAGTTGTAGCAACAGCTAGTCAAACAGGTAAACCAGGTGAAAAGATCGCTGATGTATTTACCAACTTTAGCGTTCCTGCTTTAGAAGGTAAGACAGTAGCTGAGGTTATTGAATACTACAAAGATCGTGGTTATGAAGTTGAATCAAATGACTACAAGTCAGGGACAGATTTTGACGATGACACAGCTGTTGATCAAAACTTCACGATCGTCTTGAAACACGGGACAACACCAGTAACTCCAGAAAACCCAGGTAAACCAGGTGAACCGATCAATCCTAACGATCCAGACGGTCCAAAATGGCCAGCCGGCACAGACAAAGATAGCGTACAAAAACCAGTTAAAGAAACAGTTCACTACGTTGGTGCAGGTGATAAGACACCAGCAGATGTGGTCCAAGATGCAACTTGGACACGTGAACTCACAGTTGATAAGGTAACAGGTGAGATCGTAAAAACAGGTGATTGGAAGTCTGACAAAGAAAACTACGATGAAGTCAAAACACCAGTTGTAAAAGGTTACGTGGCAGATAAAGCAACAATACCAAGCACAGCTGTAACACAAGATGATATCGAAGTAACAGTAACTTATACCAAAGTAGGTAAGATCGTACCAGTTGATCCAAGCGGTAATCCAATTCCAAATGCACCAACACCGGAATATACCAATGATCCAGACGATCCAACAAAAGTTACACCAAATCAACCAGTTCCAAGCATCCCAGGGTACACACCAGAAGTGCCAAGTGTAACACCAGACGATCCAACTAAAGATACACCTGTTAAGTACACTAAAGATGAAGTTGCTAAGTACACTTTAGTCGAAAACTTTGTTGACGAAGCAGGTAACAAGTTAGCTGATCCTGTGACCAAGGGTACTGACTATAAAGAAGGTAATGACTATGACGTAACAAGCGATGCCAAAGTCATCGAAGGTTACTACTTGAAAGAAGTGCCAGCTAATGCTAAAGGGACATTTGGTAAAGGTAATGTAACAGTTGACTTTGTCTATGCTAAAGTAGGTAAGATCGTTCCTGTTGATCCAAATGGTGATCCAATTCCAAATGCACCAACACCGGAATATACCAATGATCCAGAAGAGCCGACCAAAGTCACACCAAACCAACCAACACCAGAAATTCCGGGTTGGCATGTAGTTCCAGTTCAACCAACTCCAGGTGTATCTCCAGATGGTAAAACAGTAACACCACAAACGCCAGGAGATGACACAAAAGTTGTTTATGAAAAGAACGAAGAAAACAAATATAGCTTAGTCGAAAACTTTGTTGATGAAGCAGGTAACAAGTTAGCTGATCCTGTAACCAAGGGCACTGACTATAAAGAAGGTAACGACTATGACGTAACAGGCGACGCTAAAGTGATCGAAGGTTACTATTTGAAGGAAGTACCAGTTAATGCTAAAGGTACATTTGGTAAAGGTAATGTGACAGTTGACTTTGTTTACGCTAAAGTAGGTAAGATCGTTCCTGTTGATCCAAATGGTGATCCAATTCCAAATGCACCAACACCGGAATATACCAATGATCCAGAAGAGCCGACCAAAGTCACACCAAACCAACCAGTACCAGAGATCCCAGGCTTCGTACCAGAAGTATCAACGGTAACACCTGATAAACCAGGTGAAGATACGCCAGTTAAATATGTTCCAGTTACACCAGAAGCAAAAGATCAAACAGCTAAGATCATCTATCGTGATGAAACAACTGGTCAAGATATCTCTTCAGATAGCTTAACTGGTAAACCAGGTTCTAAGATCGATTACAGTACAGCTGACAAGATCAAAGAATTGACAGATAAAGGTTATGTCTTGGTAAATGATGGATTCCCAACAGGTGTAACATTTGATAACGACGATAAAGTTGATCAAATTTACTACGTAACCTTCAAACATGGTACAACACCGGTAACTCCAGAAAATCCAGGTAAACCAGGTGAACCGATCAACCCTAACGATCCAGACGGACCAAAGTGGCCAATTGGCACAGATAAAGATAGCCTACAAAAACCAGTTAAAGAAACAGTTCACTACGTTGGTGCAGGTGATAAGACACCAGCAGATGTGGCCCAAGATGCAACTTGGACACGCGAACTCACAGTTGATAAGGTAACAGGTGAGATCGTAAAAACAGGTGATTGGAAGTCTGACAAAGAAAACTACGATGAAGTCAAAACACCAGTTGTAAAAGGTTACGTGGCAGATAAAGCAACAGTACCAAGTACAGCCGTAACACAAGACGACATCGAGGTAACAGTAACTTATACCAAAGTAGGTAAGATCGTGCCAGTTGATCCAGCAGGAAATGAAATTCCAGGTGTAGATCAACCAAGTTACAATAATGATCCAGACGATCCAACAAAAGTTACACCAAATCAACCAGTACCAGAGATCCCAGGCTTCGTGCCACAAGTGCCAAGTGTAACACCAGATAAGCCAGGAGAAGATACCCCAGTTGTTTATGTTCCAGTAGCGCCAGAAGAAACAACACAAAAGGCTAAAGTTATCTACCGTGATACAACAACTGGTCAAGACCTTGACTCCGCTGATCTAACAGGTAGATCCGGTTCTAAGATCGACTACAGTACAGCTGATAAGATCAAAGAATTTACAAATAAAGGTTATGTTTTGGTAAATGATGGTTTCCCAACCGATGCGATCTTTGATAATGACGGCGATGTTGATCAAACATACTACGTCAACTTCAAGCACGGTGAAGCACCAGTTGGTCCAAACGATCCCCATGAACCAGGTACCCCGATCGATCCTAACGATCCAGATGGTCCAAAATGGCCAGCTAAGGATGAATACACCAAGGAATTCACTTCAACAGTTCACTTTATTGATGATAAAGGTAACAAGGTCTTTGATGATGATGTTCAAACATCAACATGGACACGTACACTTTATGTTGACACGGTAACAGGTGAAGTTAAGAATCCTAATGAATCCTGGAAGTCAGATAAAGATAAGTATACTGATGTGACTGCTCCAGTCGTTGATGGATACTATGCTGACAAAGATCGTGTTGCAGGAAAAGTTGCAGTGCAAGAAAACTTAGAAGAAATGATCACCTATAAACCATTAGGTAACATCGTACCTGTTGATCCAGAAGGTAATAAGATCCCAGGTGCACCAACGCCACAATACAACAACGATCCAAAAGACCCAACTAAGGGTGGCAAGACCCCAGTACCAGAGATCCCAGGTTATACACCACAAGTACCAAGTGTGACACCAGAAAAACCAGGTGAAGATACCCCAGTTGTTTACGTCAAGAATGATCCAAATAAGCCAACAGTCCCAACTCAAAATGACCAAAAGGCTAAGATCGTTTATTACGATGTGACAACAGATACAACACTTGATGAAAGTGATCTAACTGGTAGACCAGGTGACAAGATCGACTACAGCACAGCTGATAAGATCAAGGGATTGACAAACAAGGGTTATGTACTTGTTAAGGATGGTTTTCCAAGTGATGCAGCCTTTGATAAGAATGATGACGTAGATCAAACTTACTATGTAACATTTAAGCACGGTGAAGTACCAGTTGGACCAAATGATCCACACAGACCAGGTGAACCGATCAACCCTAATGATCCAAACGGACCAAAATGGCCAGCTAAAGATGAATACACCAAGGAATTTACTTCAACAGTTCACTTTGTTGATAACAAGGGTAATAAGGTTAAAGATGATGATGTTCAAACATCAACATGGACACGTACACTTTACGTTGACACGGTAACAGGTGAAGTTAAGAACCCTAATGAAACTTGGAAGTCTGACAAGGATAGGTATGCTGAAGTGACAGCCCCAGTCATCGAAGACTACTATGCTGATAAGGCAAGTGTTCCTGCTAAGGATACAGTTCAAGAAAACATCGAAGAAACGATCACTTACAACCCAGTAGGTAAGATCGTGCCAGTTGGACCAAATGGTGAGCCAATTCCAGGTGCACCAACACCAGAATACAACAACGATCCTAACGATCCAACAGAGGTCACACCAAACCAACCAGTACCAGAGATCCCAGGCTACACACCAGAAGTACCAAGTGTAACACCAGAAAGCCAGGAGAAGATACACCAGTCAAGTATGTTAAAGATGAGGCTAAATACAGTTTGACGGTGAAATTTATTGACGAAGCTGGTAATGAACTTGCGCCACAAGTAATCAAGGGCTCCGATTACAAGAAGGGTGCTGACTACGATGTATCTGGCGATGCTAAAGTGATCGAAGGTTATTATTTGAAGGAAACACCAGTAAATGCTAAGGGAACTATCGGAAGCGATAATGTGACGGTAATGTTTGTCTACGCTAAGTTAGGCAATATTGTACCAGTCGATCCAAGTGGCGCTCCGATCCCAGGTGCTGATACACCGACCTACAGCAATGATCCAGAAGAGCCGGGCAAAGTCGTTCCAAATCAACCAGTACCAGTCGTTCCAGGTTACACACCACAAGTGCCAAGTGTGACACCAGATAAGCCAGGAGAAGATACACCAGTCGTTTATGTTCCAGTAACACCTGAAAAGGACAAACAAGCTGCACGCATCATCTATCGTGATACAACAACAGGTACAGTGATCGACAGTGTTGATGTTTACGGTGATCCAGATTCTTTGATCGACTACAGCACAGCTGATAAGATCAAAGAATTGACCAACAAAGGTTACGTCTTAGTTGAAGATGGCTTCCCAGCTGGAGCAACTTTTGATAACGATGACAACACAGTGCAAACTTACCATGTAACATTCAAGCATGGTGAAGCCCCAGTTGGACCAAACGATCCCCATGAACCAGGTACCCCGATCAACCCTAATGATCCAAATGGACCAAAATGGCCAGCTAAAGACGAATACACCAAGCAATATACTTCTACAGTGCAATTTGTCGATAAAGATGGTAACAAGTTACGTGATGATGATGTTCAAACATCAACATGGACACGGACATTGATCGTTGATTCGGTTACAGGTAAAGTCAAAAATCCTGACCAAGCTTGGACAAGCGATAAGGGCAAATATGACGACGTAACTGCTCCAGTCATCGAAGGCTACTATGCAGACAAGAGTCGTGTGACTGGTAAGACAACGGTGCAAGAAGATCTAGTTGAAAAGATCACCTATACTCCATTAGGTAAGATCACACCACAAGATCCAAATGGTGATCCGATCCCAAATGCACCAACACCAGGTTACAACAATGATCCAAAAGACCCAACTAAGGGTGCTATCACGCCAGTTCCTGAGATCCCGGGTTACACCCCACGCGTACCAAACGTTAACCCAGAAGATCCAGGTAAGGATACACCAGTCGTTTACGAAAAGAATGAAGATCCTAAGAAACCAGATATTTCAAATGAACGTGATCAAAATGCTAAGGTCATCTTCCGTGATGTGACAACAGATACGGACTTAGCAACAGAGAAATTTACTGGTAAGTCAGGTTCTAAGATCACATACAGCACAGCTGACAAGATCAAGGAATTACTTGCCAAAGGTTATGTTCTAGTGAATGACGGTTTCCCAAGTGATGCAACCTTTGATAACGACAATGACGTGGATCAAACTTACTATGTAACATTCAAGCATGGTGAAGCACCGGTTGGACCAAACGATCCCCATAAACCGGGTACCCCGATCAACCCTAATGATCCAAATGGACCAAAATGGCCAGCTAAAGACGAATACACCAAGCAATACACTTCTACAGTGCACTTCGTTGATAAGGATGGTAATAAGTTACGTGATGATGACGTTCAAACATCAACATGGACACGGACATTGATCGTTGACACAGTTACAGGTAAGGTCAAGAACCCAGATGCTGCATGGACAAGTGATAAGGCTAACTACAACGATGTCAAAGTTCCTGTGATCGAAGGTTACTATGCTGACAAAGCAAATGTATTAGGTCCTAAGGCTACACAAGAAAATATCGAAACAAATGTGGTCTACAATAAGATCGGTAAGATCGTCCCAGTTGATCCAGAAGGTAACCCGATTCCGGGTGCACCAACACCTCAATACAAGAACGATCCTAACGATCCAACGAAGGTCGTCGTAACTGATACCCCAGATGTTTTAGGTTACACAACTGGTACTATCAGTGTTGAACCAGATATGCCAGGTGAGGATACCCCAGTTGTCTACACCAAGGTAGCAGAACCTGAAAAGACACCAGAATCAGTTAAACCAGACACACCAGCCCCAACAGTTGTGACACCTGAGACAAAACCACAGCAACAACCAGCAGCTGAATTGCCACAAACAGGTGATGCAGACACTAACAACATGGCAGCAATTGGTGTCGCAATGGTCGCAGGTTTGTTAGGCTTGATGGCTTTCACAAGCAAAAGGAAAAAAGATGAAAATGAAATCTAATTTCTAAAAGCCTAAAAAAGAGGAGAACAATTCTCCTCTTTTTTAGTATGTGGATATAATAAAAAAGGCCAGAGCTCATTTGAGTTTTAGCCTTTTTGTATCAATCGACCAAAGTAGCTGATTGCTGATAGTGTTTTGGTGTCTTGCCCACGATCTTTTTAAAGACCCGTGAGAAGTGAGATGCATCTGCAAAACCAAGGGTATAAGCTGCTTCATTAGTTGTAACATTTGACTTGAGCATGAGTTTTGCTTCTTCTATCTTACGATCGATGATATAATCTTGGACCGTCGAGCCTAATTCAGTCTTAAAGAGTGTTCGCAGTTTAGATTCACTGATATTAAAATAACTAGCTAACTCTTTGACTTTCAAGGGCCGGTACATATTAGTGTTGATATATTGAATGATCGAAGTTGTCAGTGGTGACAAGTGTAAGGTGATCACCTTATTTACTTCGCTAGTGTAATAAACGATCGCCGAATCTCTGACCTGTAAGATCTCATCTAAAGTGTTACTTAGTTCAGTCTTTTTGATGAAAAGATCACGACTACCATAAGCAGTGATGATATCCATTCCTAACTCGATTCCGACCTGAGATAGTTTTTCAAAAACCACGATCGAATAATTTTTTTCTGAGCGTAAGGTATCGCCCGTAACCGCAGGGATGACACCGTTGCTTAATTTGAAGACCATATCACGTAATTTGTTGACATCACCACTACGCACATAGTCCAATATCTTGTGTTCATAGAGATAAAGATACATATTTGAATCGAAGTTTTGAGAAACCAAATATTCGATCCGTTCATCGGTGATCTCAGTTGAATAATTCTTTGTTTCAAGATGGACCTTATCAGACATTAGATCTTTTATTTCACCAGAAAAAAAGTAGTGGACCATGATCAAAATATCACGTAGCTCACTAGTTGAAAATAACGGTAGGTCATTTAAATAACTATAGAGTATCTCTTGATCTTTAGCGCCGATCTTTAAATCTTTCATTTCCTTATAGAAGAAGGTTTTGTCAACGATATTGCATTTGAAGGGACCAAATAGGATATGAAAATTCTCAAAATTATAGAGTAAAAACATGTCATTTAGTTCCCCACTAATGAAATTGAATAACTCATGTGAATTCAAAGCTTCTTTTAGAATATTTTCATAGTCGTTAAAGAGCACTGGTGTTTGATTAGAACGATACTCTTCGATGATCTCTAGATTTTCGTCAAAGACAATAATTGGAAGTCTAAGACAAACATGCAGAGATTTGATCATTTTTAGTCTTTTCATATAAATCGTGACCTCTTTACATATATAAATTAAAATTGATATATAATACTTTTAATAATTGGCTAACTCAATTAACATTATAACTTTTTTTCGTTTAATCTAGTTAACAAATTTAACAATTTTACAAATTTTATTGAAAAATACAATTATTTATATAAAATTCATGATGTTTTTTTACAATTTTTATTGAAAAATACATTTTCTAAATATAAAACAACGTTTAACATAAATAACGGTTCTAAAATTTAAGTTGAAGGAGAGAAACATAGACAATGGTCTCAAGAAATAATCGAGATCTATATTTGCGAAAGTCTGCCAATAAAGTTTCCAAATATACGATCAAAAAGCTCAGTGTAGGTGTAACATCGGTTTTAGTAGGTACGGCCTTCTTCCTTGGGCAAGCCACAGATGCTAGTGCAGCTGAACAAAATACTGATAAACAACCAGAGATCGCAACTCAAGATGATTCTTCCACAAATATCAACGAGCAAACGGTCAAATTGAAAGCCACATCATCAACTTCTTCCACTTCTTCCACTAATGATGATGTGACAACAGCTGATAATACTTCTGAAACAGCAGAAGCCAATGAAAATACTCAAACACAAGCATCAACTTCCACTTCCACCAATGATGCTACAACAGAAATAACTTCCTCCGCTAAAGAAGAACAAAATACGCAAGTAGACAACAGTAAACAAGAAAATACAGTAACAAACGAATCAACAAAAGAATCTACATTATCCAATAATGATGAATCAAAAACAGCTGTAAGTCAAGTAAATGAGGATACAGCAGCTGATAAAGACCAAGTTGTTGAAACAAATCCTGTTTTCCGTGCTGCAACAACAGCAGATGATAACAGTACTTCCACCACTGTCAACAACTGGATGGGTCTTGTCAATGCCCTAAACAGCTCACAATATAATACGATCAACGTTAGCGGTACGATCACAGCTGGCTCAAGTTCAGTTTATGCTAACGGACGCGATGTTGTGATCAAAGGGACTGATAACAATTCGGGTATCAATTTTGGTACTAATCCGTTAAAAGTTAATGGTACTATGAATCTCACGTTTGATAACTTGAATATCTTTACTTCAAGTGCAAATGGTGCGGTAACATTTACTAACAGTGATTCAACAGTTACCTTTAAAGATGTAAGACATTCTGGTGCTTCCCTTTACGGTGGCAGTGGAAATGGTAATGTCGTGATCGATGGCACGACGACATCGACGGTTTCAACTTCAAGTAAACCAACAGTTAACACATATAAAGATAACGGTAATGATGCTAATATTTGGGGGGCTAAGTCAGTAACTGTCAAAGATGGTGCTAACTTTACCCTTAACCGTTCTGCGATCGGTGATGGTATCAACTTACCAGACGGTTCGACTGTTCGTGTTGGTGACAACGCTACGATGACAGTAAACATGAACACCAATAATGCAACAGATAGTGCTCGCTATCATGATGCTGGTATCTTCATGCTAAATGGTGGTAGTTTCTTAACAGGTAAGAACTCCACAGTAAACATGAACACAAGTATCGGTCAAGCTGTTTCGATCGGGGCAACTCGTCCAGCGATCGGGATCACAGATAGTGATCGCTTTGGTGGTTATGCAGCACGTTCGCGTAATGCTGGCCCTACAACCGTGACATTTGGGAATTATTCAAACTTTAATTTCACTGGACGTGATGGTTTCATCTTAGGTAACAACGCCAACTTTACTTCTGGTGAATATTCAAATGTCCACTTCCAAAATAAGGGGCGTGGTGTGGCGTTAGATCTAGCAGATAACTCCAATATCCTGATCTCTAAGCATTCAAACACATTGTTTGAATCAAGTGGTAAGACAGGTACATCTGGTAGTTATGATGGTTATAACTATATCGGGGTCAACGAAGGTGGTAACATCACGATCGATGAATATGCTACTTTCCGTGTTATTTTAACAGGTCGTGGAGATAACCCTTGGGATGATGTTATTTCTTTAGACTCACAAAATGCCAATACACACGCAGCCTTTACTTCCAAAAAAGGTGCAGTTGTTGATATTCGCGATGATAATACGAACTTCTATGCTGAATTGATCTCCTTCCCATTAGGTTCAGCAAACTCTGTTATCGATATCCAAGATCCGTTGTACCTTAACTTGCAACGTTATTCTGCAGGTGGTGCTACAACGGGCTGGATGCCTGTTGGTGGTACAAGTATCAACACGACAAGTAACCAATACACTGCCAACTTGATCTATATGGGTGGAACTAAAGGTGTTCTTAAGATCGGTGGTACAGATTATGTTGTTTACCAACAGATCAAATCTGACAGTGCACAACAAATTTGGTTGAATGTTAACTCAGTTGAATTTGATAAATCTGGTTTTGCTTCTAAAGATATTTGGGACAACGGTGCAAATCCAGATGTATCGATCAGTGGTATCGGTTTGACAGGAAATATTCTTGCAAATGATATCAAAGATAACCAATCTTCACCAACTGTTAAAGGTGCTAAAGGTACAGCACCGTATTATGGTATCTCTACGATGCGTGCTTCACACCAGATCTGGTTCCCACACTCAACAGAAACACAAGCTGCTGGACAACATAAAAACGTGATCAAGTACGTTTATGAAGATGGAACAGAAGCAGCCCCAACTGTTACACAAACAGTTGATGTAACGCGTGATATCACACTTGATCTGACAGCTGATCAAATCAACGCGGTCAAAGCATATGCTGCTACGCATACAGCTGATCAAATTTTAGACTATATCAAGAATCTATATGTTGTTTCTAAAGATTCAGGTTGGCAAGTTACTAATGGTGTCAATACCAAGACAGCCTATGATGCGGTAAACACACCAACGATCGATGGTTACACTGCAAGTATCAAGTCAACTAATGCCAATGGTGTAACAGTTGGCGGGGATGCAAGTTCAGTTCATGCAATATTGGATATGTCTAATGATACTGTCGTTCAAAACGGCAAGTTGACAGAAGCTTTCATGAACAACAATGGTGTAGCACCAATGCCTGCAAACTACGAAACAGTTGTAGTTTATAAGAAAGCCGTGCAACAACAACCTGTAACGATCATTTATCAAGATAAGACAGAGAACAATAAAGTTCTTGAGACTAAAGAACTTAAAGGTGATCCTGGTGATTCTTTAGGTTATACGACTAAAGATACGATCGCTAGCTATGTTGCTAAGGGCTACAAGTTAGTAAGTGATGGTGTTCCAGCTAATGCTACATTTGGTGATGCACCAGAAACATATTATGTAACATTAGAACATGATATCGCACCAGTTGGACCAAATGATCCACATGAACCAGGTACACCGATCAATCCTAATGATCCAGACGGTCCAAAATGGCCTACAAAGGATAACTACGAAAAGGAATATACCTCAACAGTTGAATTTGTTGATGAACAAGGCAATAAGATGCCTAATATTCCTGATAACAAACAAACATCTACATGGACACGTACTTTAAATGTAGATAAAGTTACAGGTGAGATCTTAAATCCAAATGAAGCTTGGACTCCAGATAAACCAAACTATGATAAAGTAACAGTTCCAGTTGTTCCAGGTTACTATGCTGATAAGCCAGAAGTTCCTGCAAAAACAACAGAACAAACAGATCTGGTCGAAAAAGTTGTTTACAAGCCATTGGGCAAGGTAACCCCAGTTGATCCAGAAGGCAACCCAATTCCAGGTGCAGATCAACCACAATACCCTAATGATCCAACAGATCCAACTAAGGCTGGTATAACAGATTTCCCAACGATCCCAGGATATCATCTCCAAGATCCATCTAAGACAAGTGTGACACCAGACAAGCCAGGTGAAGATACACCAGTTGTTTACGTCAAAGATGAAGTAGCTAAGTACAGCTTAGTCGAAAAATTTGTTGACGAAAATGGCAAGGAATTAGCACCAAACGTAACTAAGGGTACAGACTATGAAGAAGGATCAGCCTACGATGTAACAGGCGATGGCAAAGTGATCGATGGTTACTACTTGAAGGCAGTATCTGATAACGCTAAAGGTACATTTGGTAAAGATGACGTAACGGTAACATTTACGTACGCACCATTAGGTAAAGTTGTTCCAGTTGATCCAGAAGGCAATCCAATTCCAGGTGCAGATCAACCACAATACCCTAATGATCCAAGTGATCCAACCAAGGGTGGCACAACACCGATCCCAGATGTTCCAGGATATCACCCACAAGATCCAGGTAAGACAACTGTCACACCAGATAAGCCAGGTGAAGATACACCAGTTGTTTACGTCAAAGATGAAGTAGCTAAGTACAGCTTGGTCGAAAAATTCGTTGACGAAAACGGCAAAGAATTAACACCAAACGTAACTAAAGGCACAGATTATCAAGAAGGAACTGACTACGATGTAACAGGCGACGCTAAAGTGATCGATGGTTACTACTTGAAGGCAGTATCTGATAACGCTAAAGGTACATTTGGTAAAGATGACGTAACGGTAACATTTACGTACGCACCATTAGGTAAAGTT
>NZ_CAQLEL010000118.1:0-6401 GCF_948826705.1 uncultured Ligilactobacillus sp. | reverse complement strand
CTGTAAGCTTTGTATCCGAGGTCTCTTTCATCTGCTCCAGCTCTATTACTTTCTTCTTCCAACGTCTTGTCGATGAGGTTCTCCAGGTCTTCCACGCTCGTTGCGTCGGCCGGAACCACTATCGTGTTGCATTTTTTGGCCAGCTCGCCGATGGTGCCCATGCGGATGGATATGGCCGTATTCGTGAGGACGATTTCGGCGCCTTCCTCTACTGCCCGTTCCGCCACTTTCCAGGCGATGGACTGCTCGTTGAGCGCTCCGAAAATCAGACCTTTCTTTCCTTTGAGTAATTGAGATGCCATGTTGTACAAGGTTAAAATTCCGGACAAAAGTAACAAAATTTTTTCAATCGCTCCTTTCCGGCCGTTTTTATCGGTTTAATTCCGTGCAGGCTTTTCCGCTTCGGCAGGGTCCGGATCGATTCGGCCTGCGTCCGCTCCGGCACGCGAATTGTCGGAGAACAGACAGCTTTAATTTAACAAGTTTTACGATGAAAAATGTAACTTACCTTATCGAGCGGTCGAAGCAGGCCGTGCGTTACTGGTGGCTGATGCTGCTCATCGGCATCGCGCTTTTCGTGCTCGGAATCCTCGTGTTCATCTATCCCGCTCAGAGTTACGTAAGCATGGCGGTGCTTTTCGGCTGGGTCATCCTCGCCGCAGGTATCCTGGAGGTCGTGCTCTCGGCTTCGAGCGACCATTTCGTCACGGGCCGCGGCTGGATGTTGGCCGGGGGTGTCATCCAGATTATTCTGGGTCTGATTCTGGTGTTCAATGTCGCCCTTTCGGCCGTCACGCTGCCTATCGTGCTCGGGTTCTGGCTCCTGTTCCGTGGTTTCAGCACCATCGGTCTGGGCGGCGACATGCGGGCCATGGGCATCTCGGGCGCCGGTTGGACCATCGTCGGCGGGGTTCTGCTGCTGCTGTGCGCCCTGTGGATGCTTTTCCAGCCGCTGGTCTTCGGCACGGCGTTCGTGGTCGTATGGCTCGGGGTCGCGCTGCTTTTCGCAGGCGTTTCGGCCATGGCGCTCTCGTTCCAGCTTTTTGTTCGAATCCTGTATTGGCATTTACTTGTGGTAATGTCAATTCAGTCAACGCTGTACCTTCTTTTACATCAAATACCGTTGAACTGCCTGCCGCAAAACTTCCGTTTGCTCCAGCTTCAAATACCACTCTGACATAACCTTGTGGGGTCGGTTGACTTGGATCTTTCGTTTGATCGATCACTTTGTCTAATACCGTCACCGTTACTTCTGCCGTATCTTTTGTACCGTCTGGATACGTTACGATCACTGGAATGTGGTAATCTCCAGCTTTTTGACCGTCTGGTAACTTAGTCAAATAATTTGGTGCTACTTCGATCACTGGTTGATCTGCGCCACCTGCTGGGTAATCTGTCGTTACTTTAGCTGTCACTTGGTCAGCTGTCGTTGCTTCACCAAAGCCCTTTTCTAAAGTACCACCTGTTGCCGTATACTTATCTGTGTCAGTAGGCATTTTAGCTAAAAAGCTATCCGCATCGACTGTGACCCCATTAACAACCAATTCTACTTCATAGATCGTATCGGTTGTCATATCTGCAGGAACAGTAAATTCAGCAGCCTTTTTGGCTTCTGCTAAATTTGTAACTTCTGTTCTACTGATCTCTTTACCACCAGCTTGCCAAACTATTTCCGTCACTTGTCCTGGACTGAAAACTGCATTAACATCTGAGATCGCTTTATCCCCTGGAAGTGCAGTTTTAGAAGTTGTATCAAAATTTGTAATGTCGATTTGATAATTTTCCAAATTAGGAACTAAAGCAAAATGAGAATTATACACTTGTTGTCCTACAACAAATGGATTTGAATGTGTGTATTGCCGTGGATTACCATAAGCTGGTACTGGATAATTACTGTAGGCGGTTTGAACTTCGCCCTTTGGATTAAGAACGAATTGATACAAGCCATCTGTATCTATATCATCAGTAAAATGAGCTGTGTATCTTCCATCGATCACAGGCGCCACTACAACTTCTTGGATATATTCTGGATGCGCTTCTAAAATCGCTAACTGCTCTTTTACTTTATCATTTACATTATCCGCATCTTGTGTACTCTTAAGTGCAGCTATCCCTTCAGGCGTCAAAGCAGCTGTAACTACTCTAAAACCATTCTTAGCTTCATCTGCTGTTTGATCGACAAAATTTTCTCCAGTTGATGTTGGAAAAGTCGTTCCATTTTTAGAAGTTTCCCACCAAACAGAACCCGAGACCCGATTAGTATCTTGCGTAACTAGACCAGGATTACTATCCGGACCAGCATCATCATAACGCCAATTCTTTGGATCACCAACTAACTTATTTAAAGTATCAGTTGATGGTAATTCTGCAACATAAATACTTGCTCTTTGCAAATTAGCTCCTGCCAAATAAAAGGCTCCAGCTGTTGTTGGGGTCGAAAAACCTGGCGTATTCCCAACTACTGGTCGGAAAGTGACTAATTCATTTCCATCAGCTGATTGTTGCCCTGGCGCTAACCAAAGTTTGAGACGTTGGCTTGAAGTTGGGATAAAGGTGAATTTATGCTCAACACCATTAGCATCTGTAAAAGTTGGTAGATCAAAAGCAAATGTACCATCTCCACCACCATTGGAGGCCGCTCCAGCTAGATTATGTGTTTTTGTAGAATAAACTGGACTTATTGCACCATCAGTATCGATCCATTGCAAATAAACCGTGTAGTCATTAAGTTTAGTAGCACCACCTGTTCCTGGAGTGTACCCTACTGCAGAAGTAGGCGCTAATTCTACCCAACCACTAACTACTTGATTTGCATTTGTCAGTTGTCCACCTGTTGTTACTTTACCCGATTCGATCGCATCAATGTCAATTGGCGTATTATCTGCAACTTGAGGAGCAGTCGGTTGAGCTGTAGTTGATGTATCATTTGCTAAAGCAACATTATTTGAAGATACATCTAATGATGTTGTTGCTACTCTAGTAAATGCTTCTTTGTCATTTCCTTGGTCAACTGTTGCACTAGTCTCTGCCTCATCCTTTGGCGTAGCAACTGGATCGGCTTGTACTGAAGTCGTTGTTTTAGTGTCTTTACCTGTTTCAGTATCACTAACTTTATCAGTTGCAGCATCTAACTGGGTCGTATTTTTTTCTGTCGTAACGTCTTTCTCATCAGCTTGTGTATTTTCTGATGGCGCAGTCACTTCCGAAATGACCTTGTCAGGATCAGTA
The DNA here is from genome assembly GCF_948826705.1 of uncultured Ligilactobacillus sp. Lineage (NCBI taxonomy): Bacteria > Bacillati > Bacillota > Bacilli > Lactobacillales > Lactobacillaceae > Ligilactobacillus > uncultured Ligilactobacillus sp. Next base: position 3,173 of record NZ_CAQLEL010000118.1, on the reverse strand, counting down.
TTTTTTTCTGCTGTAGCCACATTTTCAACTTGTGTATTTTCATCAGCTAATACTGTTGTTTTTGAAATTAAATTACTTGAAATAAAAAAGCCTGCAGCAACACTGACTGATACGACCCCAATACTTAAACGTTTGATCGACCATTTACGATAATGCTCGCCTTGTTTTTCTTGCATAGCTTTTACATTATTTTTTCCTACCACGTCTTACCATACCTTTCTCTAAAAATTCCTATGAAACACCTAAGAATTATGAATATATCTCGTATACATCACATCCTTATTGCTCTTTATTTTCTACAGAGGGATTATGTAGATTGGTTTTATTATATCATTAATTAACGGTTGTTTACACCTTATTAATTATTAATTAAAATCAAAGTTTAAGTAAATATATAAATTTATAATAAAAAAAGAACTTTAAAACAAAAATAGTTTTAAAGTTCTTTTTATTATAGTGCTCATCTATTTTGAGGACATCTTAAATATAATTATCAAAAATCAGCGAACAAATTGAGCTGGTTAGAATCAGGTAGATCATCTAAGACGTGGTTTTCGGTCATGAAGACTTAGAGCAAATTAACAAAGCCTAATAAATCAACATTTACTTGATTTATTGCAATTTCTAACAAACTTTTATTCCACTTAAGTACTGTTTATATCCGCTTAAGTGGAATTTTTTTGCCCATTTATTGCCCATTATCTGCCCGTTTTGCAAAAATTTCGCACTTTCAATAATCACATTGCCCATTTCAAAAAACACCCCAGCCGACAAGCAACTGGGGCACGTTTATCTATCGACGGTCTTTCAACCAGTCATAGATGATGCTTGATACAAGATTGACTAAGATAGCCAATATCAAGCTTAAAATTGAAGCGAGCATGAAGTTTCACCTCCAGCTGTACTAATTGAAATTGGTTAGATTTCACGTACTAGTCAAGTATACAAAATTTCTTGACAAAAATAAATAACTAGCATATTATAATGATGAAGTGAGCATGAGTCATCTCTTGCTTGGCGAGTTGGTTACTCGCAACAGTCTTACCTTCCAACTTTTTTGTTGGAGGGTAATTTTTTTGCGTAAAAAAGCCCCACGTACGGTTCCTATACACTAAAATAGGTCCATGTGGGGCGATTGATCTTTTACCAGTATAACACAAAAAGCGCCACGCCCGATACTTTTTCGAGCGTGGCGCTTAGTTTAGCTATTCATATTTCTTGCCAGTGATTTCTTCATACTGCTCAGCTGTAATAGATTTAAGCTTCACAAATTTTTTGATCGACAAACCTAACTTGTGAAGTGATTTGCACACGTTATACATCTTCTTCATCACCTCCAGTTAAAGTTAAAAGCAATTCTGTATTTTGCGCTACTTGAATAGATAGATCTTCGATCGCCTTCAATAAATCTAAGTCTTTATTGTCTCCAGTCCACTTAGTGCCATCCCATTTAGGATTTGCTAAATGATAAACTTCATTATTTAAAGTTCTAGTTGGTGGTAGCTCTGTCGAGTGCTCCGGTTGGTTTGGCGCTTGCACCTCACCAATATATTCTTTCGTCACTGCATCATACATATAATAAATCGACATTTTATTCTCCCTTTCTGACTGCTCCAAGGTTCATCACATCATTATCCGACCAAATACCCAATTCGTACATTACACGAGCAAATACTGGCTTACGACCATACGAAGCACTATTTGTACCATCATTGCCAAAGGCGTTAGACCATTCGTACTTACTTGCATCTTGCTGTGGATCAAGCACCTTAGTCGTTAGTGCCCAGTAGTCAAATGATCCGACTTTACTTTTAAACTTGTCGATCGTCAACGCCCCTCTTGTTGCACTGATAATATTTGGTACAAGAGGCCAAGTTGCAAAATCAGTGGCATTTAAATTGCCAGCAAAGCCGTAACCATAGACCGTAGCGGTTGTAGCATACTCTGGAAACTGTAAGCCACAACCGTTGTCAAACCAAAGTGTCCAAGGTTTGGTGGTGCGATCGAGTGTCCAGCTAGTAGGTGCATGTCTCGTAGCAGTCTCAGACTTAGCCTTCAAACTGTCAATAAAGTCCTGCTCCGATCCCGTGTTCCCAAGATCAAGCCAAATTTGATAGGCAGACTTGCCATCTGCACCTTTTTCGCCTTGATCCCCTTTAGGGCCCTGCGCTCCATCCTTACCATTTAGGCCGTCACGACCAGCAGGACCAACTGGGCCGGGATCTCCTTTGGGACCAGGTTCGCCTCGGTCGCCCTTTGGGCCAACAATAGGTACACCTGCATCGCCGTTAGCAATCTCTTTTCTAAGTTGCTCGATTGTGATCGTGCTCAATGTTGTACCTGTGATATCGTTCAATGTACTAGATAGCCGCAACGTTATTTGTTTTTCATCTGGATAGATATATAGCTTTTCATTGCGATACATCCAAATTTCTAAGCGATAGTCATCTGCAGGTAGATCAGCAAACTTTGCGCTATCGATCGTGATCGCACCGTTTTCGATATCAGGAGCGATATCCAACAAAAATCCTGTCCTGTTGCCGATCTTTACAGTGACGTTGTCGCTTTCTGACACGATAGTCTGCTTGTCGTCGTCAAACAACAAAAGTTCATAAATCCGACTTGTATCACGAGCTTTTTGCAGACTATTGTTGATCGTTACTCTTCGCATAGCGATCACCTAATAGCGCAAGTTTTGACCGGGATAAATAATATTTGCATTTCTGATCCCGTTTACGCTTTGTAGATGCGATACTGTTGTACCTAGACGACTAGCGATCGTGCTTAGATTATCACCGGATCGTACTGTATATACGCTCATGATTGTAGCTTGACCGCCAACTTTGAGTACTTGACCGGGGTAGATCAAGTTAGCATTGCGAATGTTGTTAGCGCTCTGTAACGCACTAACTGACGTACCAAAGCGCGCTGCGATCGCACTCAAGCTGTCACCGCTACGAACGGTGTATGTGCCTGTTGTAGATTGAGCATTGTTTTGCTTAGCTGTCGATAGGATCTCAACGTTAGAACGATCGATCCAAGACATAATGCCCTTGAGCAAGACTTTGTTGCCACTAGTTTGAATGACTTCATAGCTATTGCCTTTGACCCAATCCGGGATTGCTTGACCAGTGGACCACACCTTAGCGCCAAAGTTGACTTTAACAGTGTAG
>NZ_CAQLEL010000117.1:0-3689 GCF_948826705.1 uncultured Ligilactobacillus sp. | reverse complement strand
CATCATTATCTGCATCATCAAAAAACTGATTGAAGAAGTCTCTGAGTTTTTCTTTTTTAGCTTGATCCATCCTGTTCATTCCTTTCTCTTGTTCTATATACCTAAAGTAAAACACGCTGCCTTTATACCCACGATCAAAACTTTTTTGCCTAATCAAATGCGATCTTGATCGCATGCTTGATGATATTTTCTAGCTCATTTAGATCGATATAGCCATTACCTTCAAACTCATCGATCAATGTATTACCGCTCATCTCCGTTAAGACAACAGCAACGCCACCATTAATGACCGCACCTGCAACTATACCTACCCCAGGAATAAATTTAAGCAAATTATCAACTAAACTTTTTCCTACAGCAGTGGCCGTTGTTGCTTCAAGGATCCCTTAGCTACTATAGATCTTAATGATCATCGTTGCTTGGATCGGGATCAAGATAGCCGCATCTGAAAAAGGGATCGGTGAAGTACTAACAGCTCCTGCTGCAACTGCTGCCGTATGGACAGCCGCTTTTGCATCTTCATACATCATTATTACCTACCTTTCACTAATTATCATACGACTTCACATAGACACATACTGTCGCAAAAAAGAAAAACCCTTGGCTTTTTTCACCAAAGGTTTACTCATCATCATTTATCTCATTGATCATTCGACGAACACTTCGTTCACTATAGCCCGTCAACTTTGCCAACTCACGTACATTTAAGCGGTCCATATTCTCGGCTATTTTTTGCGTGCATAGTCCTTGGAATGTAATTTAGACGGAAAATATACCGTACTTCTCCACAAATTGTCGTATATCAGATTGACTACCCGCTCACCGAACAGACCGTAAAAAGTTGATAAATTCCATTGTATCTATTCATCATAATTTGCCAGTAAACCAGGTTTTATTCTTCAAAATATGGTATTTACAGTATTCTTTAGAATACAAGCGCATCGAAAAATCATATTTAGTGCTTCTGACTATTTCAAACAACTTACTCGTGCGTTGTTCTCCGATCAAAGCAGCCATTTCTTGATATGTCTTCTTATAATCCGAAATCATAGTGTTCTCCACAAAATTGATCTTATCTCAAGCGTATACTCTTTTTTGTTATTCATAAGGAGATCCACTACTATGAAAAAATTTTTCCAACTATTCACCTGAATCAATTGTCCAAAGTGCGCTTAAAGAGATAACTGATTCAAGTTTTATAAAAACTTTACCTCTTTTTTTGAACTAAGTGATCTATTCAAATCACAAAAATGGGAAAGTACTGATCCCGTAGTTAGACGACTGGCTGAAAAAAATTTAAAAAATATATAAATAACCAGCCTAATATTAACTTTGCCAAAACTGACACCACCAATCACACTCACTCCAAACTAAAATAGTAACCCACGAAAGAACACACAAAAACGAGTTACCTAAACTGCTTCAACTAGTTATATTTTCAGAATAAAGAAAGACAGCTTTAAAATCCCAATATTTGGAATTTTTGAAGATGTCTTTTACTTATGTCACAGCCTCATTTTTACTGCCACATAGAGAAAATCCCATTATATATAACAGACTTTGAGGCAATATTCTGCATCCATAAAACGATATTTGGTAACGGCTAATGGTTTGCCCCCATTATCTTCATCAACGATAACAGCTACATCCAAACAATTTTCTGGTTTAAAGTTATCTCTGAATTTTGGTGCAACATCTATCGGAACATCTACGAAAGCTTCTTGTCCGTTAGCATAGATATATTTAAACTTAAATTCATCTGGGTCATATTGTTTGATCTTAATATTTTTTAATTGATCCATAAACAATAAAACGTTTAATTTGGCAACACGATCATCGGACATCAATTGTTTCATCTTTCGAGTAGCTAATTCACTGGCAGCATCTAATTTTGAAAATTTGCTATCTAAACGATTTTTTTCCGAAGACAGCTTACTTTGGATCTTATTTTTAATCTCTTCGATCTTATCAGCTACCCGTCTATCAAAATCTTCCACACGCTCAAATTCCCCACGAACTAATGGTGCTTTAGCATACTCATCTTTGACTAATTCGTTTAGAAGATCATCTCTTTTAACAGTTATATCTGCTATATAACGATCTAAGCCTTCAATGTCGTTACTTTCTAGTTCATCGCTCAAATATATTGTCATCAACTTTTTATGAATATATTCAGCCTTTACTGGATCCAACATCTTCATATAAAATGTTGTATAATTTTCATCCAAAGCTTTATTCATTTGTTCACGCCATTTTCGCTGATCTTCCGCTAATTGTTCTTCTTCAAGTCTTACTTCTTCATATTGTTTTACATAGCTTTTAACTTCATCAACCTTCGCAATACCATAATCGATCTTCCTTTGAAGTTCTATAGTATCATAACCTAGAATAAACTTATTGATTTTAGCCCAACTTCCTTCAGTCGGTAACTCCTCATGATTGATCTCAGCAAAGTAACTGAACTGATGGTTTCTAGCAGCTAATTCATTCAACGTGAACTGATATCTGTTAATTATTGGCGTTTCATGTTCCATCTTAGAGATTATCCCATCCACATACTCAATACTTTGCCCAACAGCTACAGCATACTCCGCTGGCAACAAACCTCCAGAGAGATAAGTATATACGTATTTGGGATTGTTTTTAAAAATATCTTCACCCTTATTGATGGCTTGTTCGATCTTCAAGCGTAATCTATCTTCTTCTTGCTCTTGCTTTGTAAGAAATTCTTCCCGTTCTCTTTCAGATAATTCGCTATACGCTAACATTTTAGCTTCAACATCTCGATCTAATTTCAACATACATTCTAATTTTACTGTTGTATATTTTTCATCAGTATCAAACTTATTTATGATATCTAAATATTCACTGATATTTTCTCTAGTCAGATTTTCCTGTAATAACGAGACTGTATGTTCTAAGATTTTTCCACGTAAATTTTCAAATTCATCGCTATCATGTGCAGACAATTGATACACTGAATAGCTCCAAAATGTCGGATCATTTTCTGTGATCGCTTTTTCAATAAGCAACTTTTCTAAACGAACATGTTGTGCAGGACTCAAAACTTCCAATAAGTCGATCCTAAATGCATCATTGATGGTTAGATCACGTTCTACTAACGGGGCTAACATATTTTGATAAGTTATTACCGTTTTTTGTTCCTTGTTAAGCGCAGTGATAACTGCATCAAACATTTCAGCTTTATCACCTATTGGTAATGAATTAAATGTAAGTTGCTCATTTTCAAAATTAACAAGTACAAGTTTATCATCACTAGTATAGCCTAATAATAGATCATTTAACGGCATAGCTAATCGTTGTTCATCATTGAACTTCCAAAATACCCACTCATCGATCGCACCGATCCCTAAAGTCCCATTATTGCGCATCATTGTTGTATCAACAAAGAATAGTAGATCCCGATAATCAACATTGAATACTTCACGTAAATTATCGATCTTTTTGTGCTCGATCTTTTTAGTAGATGCATTCGAGATCTTTTTTTGTTTTAGTTGCTTAGCGATCCTATTCTTTAATTCACGCCTTTGAGCATTTTCACCAAGTGGACAAATCTCATCATCGACCATCTCGTTAGCGAACTTCTTAATACCATCAAAGAATCCCATCTTAATCCCTCACGATCATCTTTTAATTCATACTACTTCAACATGTCTTCGATATCATCT
>NZ_CAQLEL010000116.1:0-8310 GCF_948826705.1 uncultured Ligilactobacillus sp. | reverse complement strand
TAAATATAACCCTTTGATCATTCAAGGTGAGCTTTGGCGCTTGTTCACACCGATGTTTATTCATATCGGATTAGAGCATTTAGCCTTAAATCTATTGACATTGTATTTTCTGGGAGTACAGCTAGAACAGCTATTCGGCAAGTGGCGTTTTTTAGTCTTATATTTAATAAGTGGTGTGGGAGGCAACATTTTGAGTTTTGCGCTCTCAAACAATATTTCAGCAGGGGCAAGTACTTCTCTGTTTGGGCTTTTTGGCGCCTATTTGATGCTAGGAGAATCATTTAGACAGAACCAGTATATCAGAATGATCTCACGGCAATTTTTGGTTTTGATCGTACTTAACCTTGGTTTTGATCTCTTTGCAGGAGGTATAGATATCTGGGGACACTTAGGTGGACTCTTAGCCGGCTTCCTGACTTCTTATGCAGTCGGTGTACCTAATGTAGGATCTATTCCAAGGATGAAACGGATCGTTAGTGTTGTTGCTCTAGTAGTTGTATATGGATTATTGTTGCAAACCGGTTTCAATCATTGGCAATATCCAGTATAATTTTGAGGGAGAGGTTTTCATGAAGACGTTATATGATGTTCAACAGCTTTTGAAGCATTTCGGGATCTTTGTTTATGTTGGTAAAAGGCTTTGGGATATCGAATTGATGGCGATCGAGTTGGACAATTTATATAAAGCTGATGCGATCGATAAACAAGTCTTTTTGAGTGCCAAACTAGTCTTGACGCGGGAACACCGCATTGAGGAACAATACGAAGCAGCTAAGGATATTTAGATTTGAGGAGACATATTAGTATGGACAAGAAACTTATCGGCGTTGACCTTGGTGGGACAACGATCAAATTTGCAATTTTAACATCAGATGGTGAGATCCAACAAAAATGGAGTATTGAAACTAACATTTTAGATGAAGGTTCACATATCGTACCTGATATCATTGAATCGATCAACCATCACTTGAATTTATATGAAATGACACCAGACCAATTTATCGGTATTGGGATGGGGACACCAGGGACCGTTGATCGGGCTGCTGGAACGGTCGTTGGTGCTTACAACTTGAACTGGAAGACAGTTCAAAATGTTAAAGCTGAGATCGAAAAAGGTACAGGGATCAAGTTTGCGCTTGATAACGATGCTAACGTTGCTGCTTTAGGTGAACGTTGGAAAGGTGCGGGTGAAAATGCTGATAACGTTGCATTTATTACTTTAGGTACCGGTGTTGGTGGCGGTTTGATCGCTGATGGCAACTTGTTGCACGGTTTAGGCGCAGCGGGTGAAGTTGGTCATATCAACGTTCAACCTGATGGCTATCTTTGCACGTGTGGTAACAAAGGTTGTTTAGAAACTTATGCTTCAGCTACCGGTGTTGTACGGGTAGCACGTGATATGGCTGAAGAATTTGCAGGCGATTCTGAATTGAAGCGCGCTCTAGATAATGGTGAAGAGATCAGCTCAAAGATGGTCTTTGATCTAGCTAAACAAGATGATATCTTGGCTAAACGTGTTGTTGATCGGGTTTGTTATTACTTAGGGTTGGCAAGTGCTAATATCAGTAGTATTTTGCACCCGGAATATGTTGTTATCGGTGGCGGTGTTTCTGCTGCTGGTGATTTCTTATTGGATCAAGTTGAAGCTTACTTCAAGCAATTTGCATTCCCAACGATCCGCAATACGACAAAACTAAAATTAGCACAATTAGGTAACTCTGCTGGGGTTATCGGGGCTGCTTCTTTAGCTTTGGAATTTAAATAAACGTATTGATCAATTAAACAGTCTCGCTTTTGGGTGAGACTGTTTTAGTCTAGGAGGTTTTTTAATGAGTTTAGTATTGGGTGAAATTTCAGCATGGCTTTGGATCGACCTTGTTTTGGTCATTATCTTATTGTGGATGCTTGGTACACAACTATATTGGTGGTACCGGGGCAAAAAAGTTGCTCATATCGTTGAAAGCGATGAGTTCAAACAAGGCCTACGTAAAGGCCAAGTGATCGATCTACGCGATAGTGCAGAGTTTGGTCGCTCACATATTTTAGGGGCAAGAAATATGCCGTTTGCACAATTCAAGCTCTATGAAAATGCATTGCGTAAAGATGCACCAGTTTATCTCTATGATACGACTAAAGCGATGCCGATCCGGATCGCAGCTCGTTTGAAAAAAGAAGGATTTAATGACATCTACATTTTAAAGGGTGGCTACTCTAAATGGGATGGTAAAAAGAAAACTAAAAAAATTTAGTGGGTATGGGTGATAGCGATAAAGTTGTCACCCATATTTTTGTAAAAAATACGGCTGTAACAAAGTTTTTATTTGGCTTTTAAAACATCAAAAATACATAACTCCCAGCCGATAACAAAAACCGCTATGATGCTAAAATACACATCGTAGCGGTTTTTCGTGCTTTCCCACACTCTAGGGGACATTACTGGTCTAACATTTTTTTAATAACAGGTACTTGTCCTAGTTCGGTAATATCTTCTTTTGAAAGTACGACTAGATTAGTATCTGATTCAGCAAGGTTGGTAAAAGCGGTGATACTTTGATCTTTGAAGTAATTATCATCAACATTTTTTAAAGCTTCTTGGATCTTGGTGATCCGGTAACTTTCAGCGTCAGCCCGTGTTTTCGTTGCTTGGGCTTGAGCTTGTGCAGTTTCGACTAAGGCTTTATTTTTAGCGTCAGTCGTTAATTTGATGTTGCGGGCTTCCCCTTCGGCTCGAGCGATCGCAGCTACCCGCTCACGGTCGGCTGTTAACTGTTTGTCCATGGCTTTTTGGATCTCTTTTGAAGGGGTCAATTCATCAATGTTGACTCGATCGACATTGATCCCGTAAATATTTGTCAGATCTCCGATTGCATGTGCAAGCTCAGCATTGATCTTAGAGGTCGAACCTAACGCAGCGTTTAGATCCATTCGTCCGATGATATCGCGTAGATGCCCGCGAACTAGCTGAGCCATAGATTCCACAGAATCAGAGTTTTCATAAGTATACTTTTTAGCATCAGTAACGTGGTAGTTCAAAGTAACACTTGCCTCGATCTCGGCATTATCTTGCGTGATAACAGAATATTTTTGTAAACGCAGTGGATGCATAGCTAATTCAACTGTCCGGATCTTTTGAAAGAAAGGGACATAGAATTGTAAGCCAGCATCGACTGAACGTGAATATTTACCTAAGGTCTCAACGAGTCCCTTACAGTTTTGTCGAACGATCTTGATCCCAAACATAATGGTTCACTCCTCTTTATTATTAAGTGGTCGTAAAGTTAAGATATTCCCCACTGCTTCGATGATGATGTAGTCGTGACCGAGTTCTAAAGGTTGGTTACTTTCGATCAAGTAGCGATAATAGATGCCATCAACTTTGACTAGACCATCAAGTTCGTCGAATTGCCTAGCCGAAACGCGTTTACCTAAGAACATTCGTTTCTCCAAGGACTCAGAATTAGTGGGCTTAGTTAAAGATTCATCAACGATCGATTGCAATGTTGCATTGACACTTTTATTTTCTTCTTTAGCCTTCTTACTTAGTTTTTCTTTTAATGAAGTTGGCAACCGAAATAAGAAAGTCGTCATTTCATCTTTGTCCATAAGGAACCTCACTTAAAAAATATTTTAGCATTACGATATCATTATGATATCACTAAGACGTGATAAAGTAAATAAAAATACCCACTCCCAAAAAATGGAGTGGGTAGCTTATCTACTATCCTTGATGGGAAGAACGGCGTTTGCGCAATGCACGACGACGATGTTGATCCAACACTGCTTCGCGTTCTTCGATCGGTTCAACTACAGTCTTCTTGAATGCGTAAACACAACCTGCAACTGCACTAAAAGCAGTTAACGTGCCAACTAAGAAGCCTTTACCAAATGTCTTCATAGGGGAATTCCTCCTTTTTGAATTACTACTCCTATTATGAATGATTAGCCAAAAAATATCCAGTATTTAACTCTTTTGGCTAAAAAATATGATAGTATTAATCATGTGAATAAATTAGTCTTATAGAAAGGAAAGATAATGGCACAAAAGCTACTAATGATCGTGGGGCCAACTGCAGTGGGGAAAACGGCATTAGCTGTTGAATTAGCCCAAAAATTCAATGGTGAGGTCATCTCTGGGGATTCGATGCAGATCTATCGAGGTCTAGACATTGGGACGGCTAAAGTAACATCCGCAGAAATGCAGGGCATCAAGCATTATATGCTTGATATAAATGAGATCGATCAGCGCTTTTCTGTAGCTGATTTTATTGCGCATTGTAAACAAGATGTTCAAATGATCGCTAAAGAAGATAAACTACCGCTCTTAGCGGGAGGAACTGGTTTTTATCTTCACGCGTTATTAAATGATTTTAAATTGGGGCAGGATAGTTATGCTCAGGCTGAGACTGAACGCAACAAATGGCATGCTTTTGCGGCTGAACATGGGCAAAAAAAGTTATGGGAAAAATTAGCCCAGATCGACCCTAAAGCAGCAGCGAAGATCCCGTTTCAAAATGAACAACGGGTCGTGCGAGCTTTAGAGGTCTATGAAAAAACGGGGAATTTATTTTCCAGTCAGGCTGATCAAGAAAGTTTAGCTTACGACGCCTTGATCATCGGGTTGACGACGGAAAGAGCTTTATTATACGAACGGATCAATCAACGGGTCGATCTGATGTTAGAACAGGGATTGTTGGCAGAAGCCCGTTTTCTCTATGAGCAAGGCGGAGCTGAATTACCCCCGGGAAAAGGGATCGGATATAAGGAATTTTATCCATATTTTGAGGATAAGAGCACGCTTGAAGAGGCTGTCTTGGCAGTCAAACAAAATTCACGACGCTATGCCAAACGTCAATTGACATGGTTTCGCAATAAGATGGATGTTAATTGGTTTGATATCGTGCAACATCCAGCACAAAAAGAAAAAATCATTGAGTTAGTTACGGACTGGCTCGCAAAATAATGGAGGATTTTCAATGTTAAATTCATGGAAACAAAACTTACCAGAGGATCTGATCGCAAAGGTGGCAAAAGTCGATGAAAAGATCAGTGGCCACTTGCAAAAGATCGATGAACAAGTGCTCTACAATCAACAACGCTTGTTAAGCTTGTTTAGAAAACACCGGGTCGCTGAAGAAGATCTGGTCGGTTCAACTGGATATGGTTTTGATGATATAGGACGTGAAAAACTTGAAGCTATCTTTGCTGACTACTTTAAAGTCGATGATGCTTTAGTTCGTCCGCAACTTATCTCTGGGACACATGCGATCGCAACTGCTTTTTATGGTGTTTTACGTCCTAAAGATACTCTTTATTATATGACGGGGATGCCGTATGATACGATCCAACAAGTTATCGGTGTTGTGGGCGATAATCCTAAAACTCTTAAAGAATATGATATCAACTTTGATTACACTCCATTAAATGAACGAGGCAAAGTCGACTATGATGCGGTCAAAGAAAAATTACAAAATAATAAGTCGATCAAGATGGTCGCGATCCAACGTTCACGTGGTTATGCGACCCGCGATAGTTTCGTCGTTGATGAAGTTAAAGAAATGATCGAATTTGTAAAACAATATGCTCCAAATGCAATGATCTTCATCGATAATTGTTACGGCGAATTTTCAGAAACAACCGAACCATCATTTTACGGGGCAGATCTGATGGCGGGTTCGTTATTCAAAAATGCTGGTGCAGGGATCGCTAAGGGTGGTGCCTTTATCGTTGGGCGTAAAGACTTAGTGGCTCAGGCAGCTGCGCAACTTTATGCTCCTGGTTTAGGCAAGGCTGAAGGTCCAACTTGGGGATATCTACGTGATTTCTATCAAGGGGTCTTTATGGCACCACATACAACGGGTGAAGCGATCAAAGGTGCGATCTATACGGCAGCTTTACTAGAAGAACTTGGAATGGAGGTTTCGCCTAAATGGGATGCACCGCGAACAGATCTTGTCCAAACGGTCACATTTGGAAAGCCTGAACCGATGATCAAGTTTTGTGCTGCGATCCAGCATAATTCACCAATGAATGCCTTTGTTGATCCAGTGCCAAGTTATATGGATGGCTATGAAGATCAAGTTATTATGGCTTCCGGGAGCTTCACAGAAGGGTCGACGATCGAACTTTCCTCTGATGGTCCTTTGCGTGAACCATACTGTCTCTACATTCAAGGTGGGCTATCTTATGCGCATGTTAAATTAGCCGTCACGGCAGCTGCTAAAGAAGCATTTTATAAAGATTGATAAGTCAAAAGTCGGGTCTATACTCGGCTTTTTTTACTAAAAAAATAAATATCCATCATTCTATGTTATAAGATGTGACATAAGTAGTTGACAATGCAATTTAGAGTTGCTATGATAATGGAGTGATCCAAAGGAGGATGTTATGAAGGAAAAAGAGTTACGCCGTTCATTGGCTGTTTTGCCGATCGGGACGGTCATGAAACTTACCGACCTAACTGCACGGCAGATCCGCTATTATGAGGAACAGGGATTGGTCATACCTGAACGAAATGAAGGTAATCGTCGGATGTATTCGTTGAATAATATTGATAAATTATTAGAAGTCAAGGATTATTTGGCTGAGGGTATCAATATGGCTGGTATCAAGCAGATCTATGCTGAGCGAGCCCAAGAAGAGGCAAAACGCCAAGCTAAACGTGAAAAATCGCTGACAGATGCCGATGTTAGACGGATCTTGCACGATGAATTCGTGGCTGTCAGCGGTTTGAGTAAGCAAAATCAATTTTCTTTCCGAAATAACGGTCTCTAATCAAATTACAAGGAGCAATCAGTATGGCAAAACCTAGCTACACCAAAGATGAAATTCGTAAAATGGCAAAAGATGAGCATGTGCAATTTTTGCGCTTGATGTTCACTGATCTCTACGGTACGATCAAAAACGTGGAAGTTCCGATCAGCCAACTTGACAAAGTGTTAGATAACAAGATGATGTTTGATGGTTCTTCGATCGACGGCTTTGTGCGGATCGAAGAAAGCGATATGTGGCTTTATCCAGATCTATCAACCTGGTTGATCTTTCCGTGGGGAAGTGAGCACGGGAAAGTTGCACGCCTGATCTGTGAAGTTTACAATGCTGATCGAACACCATTCTATGGGGATCCAAGAAATAATTTGATCCGCATTTTGGACGAAATGAAAGAATTAGGCTTTACTGACTTCAACATTGGACCTGAACCAGAATTTTTCTTATTCAAATTGGATCCTGAAACAGGAAAACCAACCACACATCTAAATGACAAGGGAAGTTATTTTGACCTTGCTCCAGTCGACTTAGGCGAAAATTGTCGGCGTGATATCGTGTTGGAATTAGAAAAGTTGGGCTTTGATGTTGAAGCTTCACATCACGAAGTTGCTCCTGGTCAACATGAAGTTGATTTTAAATACGCAGATGCATTACATGCTTGTGATAATATCCAAACATTTAAACTAGTTGTTAAAACTGTAGCTAGAAAATATGGTCTACACGCAACATTTATGCCAAAACCACTTGATCGGATCAATGGATCAGGGATGCACTTGAATATGTCACTTTTCAATGAAAAGGGCAATGTTTTCTTCGACGAAAATGCTGAAGAGCAACTTTCCCAAGAAGCGCGCTATTTCTTGGGTGGCTTGATAAAGCATGCGCGTAATTATACAGCTGTCATGAATCCAACAGTCAACTCTTATAAGCGTTTAGTTCCAGGGTACGAAGCTCCAGTTTACGTAGCTTGGTCTGGTCATAACCGTTCACCGTTGATCCGTGTACCGATCGCTCGTGGTTTATCCACCCGGGTCGAATTACGCAGTGTTGATCCATCGGCTAATCCATATCTTGCAGTAGCTGCTGTCTTAGCGGCCGGGTTAGATGGTTTGAAAAATAAGATCGAACCACCAAAACCAGTTGACCGTAACATTTATGTTATGGGGGAAGAAGAACGCAAAGCCAACGGGATCGAGGATCTACCATCGACCTTGCATAATGCGCTAAAAGCCTTGCGAACTGATGAAGTGATCATCAATGCGATGGGGCCACACCTATACAACAACTTTATTGAAGCTAAACGTTTAGAGTGGGAGGCATATCGTCAAGAAGTCTCCCAATGGGAACGCGATCAATACCTAGAGCTGTATTGATCTAAAATATCAGTTAAAAAACCTGTCAATTGGCACTGGGGTCCGTCAAGTATACAGTTTAAATAGAAAAATAGTTTATGCGGTTTGAACGCGGAATTTTTCTGCGGTCAAGCCGTTTTTTGATGCATATGCACGTTGCGTGTTGAAATATTCAATAGATTCCTTTACTGAT
>NZ_CAQLEL010000115.1:0-2234 GCF_948826705.1 uncultured Ligilactobacillus sp. | reverse complement strand
TCCCCCAGCGTATCATTATCTTTTACTCTGTGGAATTAACGATATATAATACCCTTATGATTATTCGTTATATCTAAAAATAATGGGGAGGTATCTTTTATGTATGAGTCGCTAAATATTGATCTGTTATACGTTTTTACCACTGTTGCTGAATTAAAAAGTATCAATAAAAGTAGTGATGTCCTATTATTGTCTCAGCCAGCCATCAGTAAAAAGATCAAGCAACTGGAAGATTATTTTGGTAAAAAGTTATTCATTCGCTCTCCCCGCGGAATGGCACTGACTCCAGCGGGAAAACTTTTTTATAGCCAATCTAAAAAAGTTCTCCATGATTTTAACTCGCTCTATCATTTGGAGAATGACCAACCATGTTCAAAATTTAGCGAATTACATATTGGTGCTTTAGATAGTATTGCTTCTCTGTTGTATTCTGGTTTCTTTATCGAGGCACTTTCAAAGGCTGAGCAAGTTGTCTTGACTAATAAAGTCACTGACTTGATCAATGATTTTAACCTGGGAAATTTAGATGTTATTTTTATGGACGAATATTTTGAAAATGAGCTAACTACTAATTTTGAAAAATATTTTTTACAAGCTGAACCTTACTATGTACTTTTTTCAAAAAATAATGCCCAACTTTCTAAAATAAAAAGCCCCTGCTTATCTGCACAAGAGCTTCAAAAATTCGATTTATTATTATATCCAGATTACTGTCCGATCCACATTCGTATAAAGCAGATCTTCCAGCAAAATCAGCTTCCCTTTCCCACGATCTATGAAGCTGATTACAATGAATCTACGGCTTCACTAGTCTCATGCTCTGACTTGGTAACTATCCTACCAAAATCACTTGCACTAAGTAAATTAGAAAATCCAACTATGCAACTTGCTGCAAAAGAACTTATGGTCCCTAATCTTCGTCGGATCGCAGTTTTTTCAAATGGTAAAATACCGCTTAACTTTATTGTAAGTAAGCTTAGATAGTCTACAAGAAACTAACAGTTCAACTAAATATCCGTTTTCTTAAAGGAATACTCCCCCACACAGAGAATAGAACAACGCCAGTCATACAGTTGCTTAAAAAAGTTACTTGGATCGATTTTATAACATCAATGATCGTTAATGTTGTCGTATTTACTATTCCTAAACCACTTCCTAACTGTGTTCCCATGCGAACTGTGAGATCAAACTTATTGCTGTCGTTTCAATAAATAGAGCTATATTATTTTCAATTTTTATTTGGAACAAGATATGTTAAGTTAAAGGTACTTAAGAAATAAAGAAGTGAGCTCATGACTAGTAAAATTCTTGTCAAACCAGCAATGATCCGTTGGGCGAAATCAAGTCTAGCCTAGGTCACAAATGTACATCAAATATTCAATTCAAGGCGTATCATGATCACATTTATTGATCTATTCGACGCTACTAATAATTCGGAGGAAATAACTGTTAATCAAAATATATTAAAATGTAATCAGACGCGATATAATATCTACAAAAAAGATGAAATGTGAGGTAGATATTATGGCGATATTAAAACCAAAAGAAATGGCTGAAAGATCGAGCGTTACTGTTCTAACTCTACAACGCTGGAATAATAATGGACTTTAAAAGCTTATCGTACTCCCACTAATCGAAGGATATTATACAGAAGAACAATACTTAAAATATATCGGTCGATCAACCAGTAATGATCGTAAGAATGTTGCTTATGCTAGAGTCTCAACATATGGGCTGTATAACCGTAAAAAATGGAATCAATTACTAAAAGAAGTAATGGATGATCAAGTCGATACGATCTTTATTACCTATAAAGATAGATTTATCCGCTTTGGTTATAAATGACTGTTCTAAGGATGATACTTTAAAGGTTCTTATTGATAATAACATAACATATATTGATCTGCCGCTTAATCTCGGGATAGGGGGGTGCGTGCAGACCGGCTATAGATATGCGTTGCAAAACGAGTATGAAATAGCTATACAGATAGATGGAGATGGGCAGCATGATACAGCATATTTGAAAGATGTGATAGAACCTCTCATAAAAGGGCTGGCAGTCTGCAATAAATTTATAAGGAATATCCCTTAATTTATCAAATTGTTCCTGCCACATTAAAATTCCATCAGCATCAAGCAGCGTGTAGCAGTCAGGTCTCCAGTCTATCTGTGAAAAACAGGTAAAAATGGAATTCATACTGATACAGAATTCATGGTGGTTATGCAGACATGTT